>JAKBSX010000086.1 GCA_021844725.1 Actinomycetes bacterium
TCTTCAATGCAAATTAAAAAAACGAGACTAAAAGTGGACAACAAATTTCTGAATTTCACCATACCATTCTTAATCTTCAAAATTGCATCCACTTTCCGATTTGACTATAGTATCCATATCTAGCGAATAATTCGACAATAACTAACTAACATAGTTATAATTAAATAACAGACTGCAGTGCCTTGATGAATATGAAGCGCGCTGGCGTCAGTACAAGTGTTCAGATAGTCTCAATTGTTGTTGCCTTCTTGATTGGTTTGGGAATAATGTATGCGGCTGCTCCCAGTTTCGTTGGCGCTAAAACCACCACCACTACGGTTACAACGACCTCTGTATCAACCGCTACAATTACTGGCGGCGGCGGAGGTACTACCACGACATCGACAGCAACAACATCAACTTCACAGGCTACCGGCGCCCCGATATCGATCGGAGTGAACATAGAACTTTCTGGTGTGACTGCTCCTACCGGCAAAGAGGTTCTTCTTGGCGCCGAATTGGCAGCTTCGCAGGTGAACGATAGCGGAGGAATTAACGGCAGACCTTTGAAGTTGATTGTGTTGGATGACCAATCTTCTCCGACACAGGCACTTGCGAATGCAAGAATTCTAAATCAAGACAATGTAACCGCGATATTCGGTGGTGCGAATAGCAACGCGAACCTTGCTGTGCATGGTTACGTCGAGCAGAGCCAGATTCCATTTGTCGTGGCAAGTTCAGAGGCATCCGGACTTACGAGTCCAGGTTCTCATTGGACGTTTAGGGCTGTCCCTGATGACGTAGAGTGGGGTGCAGCCATGGCGAAATTCCTCACGGATCTGAATCCTACAGCAAAGATAGCTATTGTTACAACACAATTCTCGCTCACGCAAGACCTAGCAGCAGGGGCTACCTGGTACATTACGAATCAAACCCATGCAAGCATAGTTTACTCTCAAGTCTTCCCAACAACCCAATCAGACTACTCGTCCGCCGTAGCAGCGATAAAAGCAGCAAATCCAGATTACATCCTGAACTTTGTCTTTGGAACATCTATCGCTACTTTCCAGCGCGAGATGGTGCAAGCAGGCTACCCAGCAAATCAAATCATGATTTGGGGTGAGAATACGTTGGACCTTTACCCAATCGGAAGTTATGGGTCATCAAGCTATGCAAGTACTTTCTTCACTCCTGCGTTTGCATCAAACTCAACAGAAATTGCAAACTTTGTGAATAGCGCTACTGCCTTCCTAAAGGCGAATCCCATCCAGGGTGAATATGGCATAGACTACGGAGCTTTCTTGGGCTATAGGTCAATGATGATTATAGCACATGCGTTGAAGAATGTCTCAGGTACAATAACTCGAACTAGCTTCAGAGATGCTTTGAGCACTCTTCAATACACCGATCTACTTGGCAAGACAGTCAGCTTTGATCAGAATGGCGCCATCACTCCGGGATTCTACGTTGTTCAGATTCTACAGGCAAATTCCACAGGTTGGACCTCAAAACCGATGAGCTACATTCAGTTCCCCACAGGATTTGTGCCCGTATATCAGTTGGCAGTCTCCGTTAGTCCAGCAACAAGTACTACGACGACGTCGTCGTAGCTCAATGTCATCGTATCCCCGCCATACTGCAGGGTTGCTTTCCGAGGAATTTCCAGGATGAGTGCGAAGGATCTTCAATTAGAAGTGCATGGCTTACTGGGCAGTCAGGACGTTTACACTAGCTTACTAAAATTTGCATCGAAGCGAGTCACACGACCTGAATATGTTCTTCCTTAAACAATTCCATCAATCATTTACTTTCAATGAATTTCTGTGATCCGCTTGCACCTTGTCAGAGCAGATTTCAGCATGAAGGGAAGATTGTGGAGTAGGAGAGGTCCGAATGCACGAGAAATATTATTTTTAGCACGCCGAGACTGCCAGCTGGTGGCAACGTAATTTGATGCCGCCTTCGGAAATAGAGTACACCATACTATCCATCATATTCGGAGGATTAGTCACTGGAGGAATCTACGCACTAGTTTCCGCGGGGCTCTCCGTCTCTATGGGCGGATTAAGGAATCCCAACATCAGTCTAGGTTCCTTCTTCACGCTCGCAACGTACGTCATCTTCTATCTTGTTGTTTTGGACAGGCTCAACTTTTTCATTGGTGTGCTAGCGACACTAGCCCTATTCGGAGTAATTTTTCTATTTCTTGACAGAATTCTGATATCCCGTTACTACCTGAAGCCTAGTCCAGACCTTACATATCTCGTCATTTCAATAGGAATAGTGACCATAGTCAACGGCGTGTTTGATAGTGTGATTGGACAAAACCCGGAATCTATCTCTACCCCGTACCTCAATATGATATTTCCCATTGTATCGTTTGCGATAAACGGAGCGGAGATCATATCGATTGCTTTGGAGTTTGGTGTTTTAATAGCTGTGCTTTACTTCATGCGATACACAAAACAGGGCAGAGCACTTAGGGCAATGGTTCAGGACAAAGAAGTCACTTCTCTTATGGGTGTGAACCTGGTTGGACTAAGCAGGCAAGGCTTTCTGATTTCCTCACTGTTGAGCGTAGTCTCAGGAACCCTCTTTGCTCTTCTTTTCAGTTTCGAACCCACCACTGGCGTTGATATCATAACGATAGTATTCACAATAGTGCTTGTTGGAGGAATAGGAAGCATCTTCGGAGCGCTGGTCGTGAGCCTCGCTTTTGGCTTCATCGAATCCATAGTCAGCTTCTTTCTTGATCCATACCTTTCGATCTTCATCTTCTATGCTATCGTATTTGCTACGCTCTTCCTGAGACCAAAGGGTCTGTTTTCAAAGTAGCAGAGTTGTGTGATGACTTTGCGCTTCAAACTCGATCCAAAATTCCTGATTCTGACCGCTGCATCGCTTATCATTCCCGCCTTCATCGCATCAAATTCCTTCTTTGTTTTTGTCTTCACGCTGATAATTGTCAATTCAATTTTGGCTCTTTCATTTGAGGTTACGGGAGGTTTTCTTGGTCTCGATAATCTAGCAATCGCTGGACTGGTTGGGTTTGGAGCATACACAAGCGTGTATCTTGTGACCCACATCGGACTTCCTTTTTGGATTGCGGCCCCGTTGGGCGGCGGTGTAGCTGCCTTCATAGGACTAGCCTTGGTTTATCCTAGCGTCAGACTGAAAGGGCTCTACTTTGCAATTGGGACACTCATCCTTCAACTTCTGTTCACCCAGATATTCGTAAACTGGACCAGTTTCACTGGAGGAGATATTGGTATCTCAAACATTTCACCCCCGATCCTTGGCATCGGCTCAAGAAGCTTTCAATTGACAGGGATCTATTTCGCCTACCTATGCATCATCATTTTCCTGATCTGGACATTTGTGGTAAGCAGGATGAAGGAGGGACCCAAAAGCAGTCTTGTGCTCGAAGCCATCCGCGCGAATGATACGCTTGCCGGGTTTCTAGGTATTGATACGACCAGACAAAAATCCAAGTATTTTCTGATATCCTCCTTTGCCGCTGGAATTGGTGGATATCTTTTGGCCGTGCTTCAGGGTTATATCAGCAGCACGGTAGTCGACCTATTATTCAGTGTCAGCTTGCTCACGATGGTCTACGTTGGTGGAAGAAAAAGTACGTACGGTCCAATTATCGGTGCCGCTCTTTTGACAGCCATCCCCAACATATTCTTGTCACTTTACACTATTCGTAACTACTTCAGTGGCACGCTCCTGATACTCTTTATCGTGCTCCTCCCGTCAGGTCTTTTCGGTTTGTTTTCACAAATTTACGTTCGCTCGCGGAGAGCTCGCTCTAACGAACAAGTGAAGCAACCGCAACAGAAACAGGAACAAAAGCGAGAACAAGAACAGAAACCGGGGGAAAAAGCTTGAGCGCAAAACTAGAGGTCGAAGGCATCTCCAAGCATTTCAGGGGTGTCAAAGCGCTGCAGGATGTGACGCTTTCGATAGAATCCTCTCAACTCTTGGGGCTCATAGGGCCCAATGGTTCGGGGAAAAGCACCCTAGTAAACTGCGTAACAGGTTACTTCAAACCTGACACGGGAAGAGTCATCGCAATGGGCTCAAAGATATCGGGTCTGCCTTCGCACAAAATCTTTCGATTGGGAATAGCTAGGACATTTCAAACCCCGCAGCTCTATCCCGAATTGAACGCAAAACAGCACCTCAGAGTAGCAACAATATGGCAACATGACACGAAGGACGGAAGAGAGAAGGAATTTGATGAACTCTTGAATTTCCTGAAACTAGAGGGCAGGGAGAAAATACCTGCATCGCTCTTGACCCACTTCGAACAGAGAAAGCTCGAAATAGGCACGCGCCTCGCAATCTCTCCAAAGTTTCTGTTACTCGACGAACCGGCTGCGGGGCTGAGTCCGGAGGAAATTGATGAGCTCCTGAATATGATCAAGTCATTGCGTGAAAAGGGGATGGGGTTACTGGTCATAGAGCACACAATGCGTGTAATTGTTACGCTTTCAGATACAGTCAAAGTGTTGAGTCAAGGAAAGATTATCGCCTCCGGTTCTCCGCAGGAAATTACTTCCAGCCCTGCCGTGGTCGAGGCTTTCCTGGGAAGATGGAAACCAAAGGAGAAACAGTGAACCAGATTTTGGCCGTACTGAAGGTCCAAGGAGTCTCTGCTAGCTACGACAAGGTTCCAGTTCTAGTGGATATTGACATGGAAGTGGAGAAAAGCGAGGTCCTTGCGATAATTGGACCAAACGGTGCAGGCAAAACGACGCTACTTAGAACAATTACCGGATTGCTAAAGCCCATCAAGGGAAGAATCCTTCTAGAAGATCGTGAAATTACATCTTTACCTTCGCACGAAATAGTACGAAGAGGAATGGCAATGGTTCCGGAGGGGAGGAGAGTGTTCCCTGACATGTCCGTGATGGAGAACCTCTTGATGGGAGCATACCAATTGAAGAGTTCGTCAGACGTAAAAGAGTCTCTTGAGTACAACTTCAAGCTCTTTCCTATTCTTCGAGAGAGAAAGAATCAGATGGGTGGAACTCTTAGCGGCGGTCAACAACAAATGCTCGCGGTTGCAAGGGCGCTCATGTGTAAACCAAAGATACTATTGCTTGATGAACCATCCCAGGGGCTCGCACCAGTCGTTGTTGATCAGCTTTACGATTCATTGTACGAGCTTAGCAAGACAGGGATCACAATGGTGGTCGTTGAACAAAATATTTCTGAAATTCTGGCAATAGCGTCCAAAGCCTACGTCTTACAGAGAGGGAAAGTGATTATGCACGGTTCGGCTTCTGAGCTCCGGGACAAAAACATCGCTGAAATGTACTTGATGGGAAAATAATCTTGCATTTATCTGAATCCCTGCTTTTGAAATAATGCGATCTGCGATATTGTGCCGAAAAAGTATTCTGGGTATGGATGACATTCAACACGAATAAAGTGTTGAGCGAAGAAAAATAATGCCAGAACAAAGCAAGTCTGCGTCTCAAGGCAGATGCCGACATCACTCTTATACCGCTCATCCACGGTTTGATCTTCGACCAATGAATGAAAGTGAATCCGGATCTGAAACAAATCGTGAAACAGTATCATTCTTCAAGACTGACGTCAAAGGATGACTCTTTCTTACGCGGCACCCACAGAGTGGATCTAGAGCATTTGGAGCAATTGACGTGCGAGATAAATACTAAAGGCGGATCAAAGCAGTACACTTTCATCTCCGACGAACCTCGGGAAAGAGGAGGTCATGAGAAAGGTGCGGCGCCGCTGCAGTATTTCCTTGCAGGCGCTGGCTCGTGCCTTCTCACGCAGTACGCTAGACTAGCAATTGCGGAGGATATGGCCATAGATACTCTCGCACTATCTGCGATTGGGCACATCGACCGTAGTCTTGAAGGAGCGTTCACAGACATAATATTCGAAGTAAGAATAAACAGCGAAGAACCAAACGAGAGAATTGTCGACCTCGCTTCAAAGGCAGAAAATCACTGTTTTGTATCGAATACACTCAGGAAAGCAATACCGATGAAGACAAAGATCTACAACAATACTGCACTCCTTTACACCTTCGAATCAAGTCCAAAGATTTGAATGGATCAACAATATCCACCTTCTCGTCCTCCTTCACTTATGCGAAGATGAATTTCGAGTCTGCCACTGCACACCATTAAGATCAAGAAGCAGACGAAACAAGGGCGGCACCCAGGACAACAAGCCCGATGCTCATTACTGTTCTCTTCTGAAACACCTCGAAATCTTTGGCGAGGAAAATAGTTATCAGGAAAACAAAGATTGGACTTGTTTCCAATAGTGGAGCAACGATGACAACGGGAGCAAATTCTAGTGCAGCAAATCTGAAACCCTGCGCCACGCCACCAAATATTCCAGAAAGAATTATCAGCACCAAGAATGGCGTTGGAATTGTTCGTATACTCGGCAAGAGTTTCTTTGGATTAAGAAACAAGAAGTTGAACATGACTCCGGCGGCGTAAGAAACTACTACTGCTGAGAAAAATTGGGAATATGACAAAAGTCCAAATTTAATGATCACAAACGCACCGCCGTAAAAAAGGCTGCTCAAGAGAGCGGCTACAACACCCACCTTCAGATTCCCTTTTCGCTTCGTTGCACTCTGTCGTCCCTCTATCAAGACACATCCAAAAATTATGAGAACACCTCCGGCAAGTACAACCGCAGACAAACTCTCAGAAAGAAGAATGACGGCGAGAAAAAACGCGTAGAGAGTCGCCGTAGATTGAAGAACCACTGTTTGGTTTGCTCCTATGTGCTTGATTGATACGTATGAAAGGACTCGAGAAATGCTGAAGTTCATGACTCCTGCGGCTATGAATGCAACTAGCTCTGGCAGAGTAAGTATCGAAAGTGAAAAGAATTCCGCAGATGCGAGACTCATCGCAACTGCTATGATCAAACCAGTCAAAGCTATCAAATAGTTGACAATTCTTGGATCGCATACGGTGAGTGGCTTGCTCAGTATTCCTCTGTGACCAGCACCGAACAAAGACGAGATCAAGCTAAAGATGATGGCTAGGACAGCGCCGTAGATCAAAACTTCTTGCTTCTCCTTACGATATTGTTCGTCATTATTACAGAATGGGAAAAAAGAGAATTATTCGCTCTCTTTATTCTTGACTGTCTAGTGAAAGCCCATTTCAAAGGTACGCTCGCGAGATCCTTGACGAGGATATCTGTTTCGTAGTTAGGTGGAGAATTCTGTGCGTTAAAACTCACATGAGAATGAGTGAGAAAGAAATCTTAAGCTTTATTTTTGCCAGGAAGTAGCTCCAGACTTCGTGTTTACATAGGCAGAGGGAAAAAACATTTGTACTTTTCGCATGCCTGTCTCCTGGCGAGCCTGCGCGTTTAGGCCGGTGTAATCTACCTACGTCTCTGAAGTGCTGCCTGAACTAGTCCAAACTCCGATGCTGCGACTAGAGCCATCACGCTGATTGCAGCGAACTCCGCTGACAACATGACTGCGAGCACTGCGTATACTATCAACGGAATGATTACGATGATTCCCGAGATTATGAGGGACTTGATAAGCAGCCCAATGTCGGAAGAGACCATCAGGCTGAACCCGCTCGATATAGCTCCCCCACCAGCGACCCTTAACCCGCCACCGGAAGTCCTGCCCTGCACAAACATCGCAATCTCTGATGTTGTTGCCGCGCTTACCGCGAGGGTCTCAACAACCGGTACGAGAAAGGTAGGCGCACTCGCTTGGCTGAAGAGATTCATCCCGAGCATCAGAATTGGCACAGGAAGATACGCTATTGTGGAAATCAGCGATTTCCCGTTGATGACCGTCCTTGCCCCAATGGGAAGAGACATGGTGTAGCCGAGTCCGGCCCTTTCTGTGTTCAACAGAAAGGAGCTCAGCATTAGCGTGAATAGCGATCCCATCGCGGTTGACATGATCGCCTCTCCTGTAGTCAACACGATGCCTGAAACTGATAGCATTATTACTGCTGTCTCAAAGACTGGAAGGGCAAATATTATGGCCGTCGCGGGACTCTTTGCGGCGACACGAAGATCCTTTAACATGTAGGCGTAGAGCGGGTTTCTAAGTTTCAAAGAGTACTCCTTCGCAGATTCTCTGACTATGTTCACACCCTGTCCGTGAGTGATGCCGCCTATTGTGTTTAAAGTCCTCCTGCCTGCCACGAAGGCTATTAGGGCATATACCACAATAGCTCCAAAGCTGGTGGCCAGTAGAGGCATCACCTGTCCTGAAGCAAATGAGGGATACACCAGATATGCAAGAATTAGGCCGAACGAGAATGGATGGACGACCGCAATAATCCATCCACTCCACTGGGCAAGGTTTCCTGAAACTACGTCATTCATAAGTGGCAACAGATAAATCACAATGTTGAACAGAAGTTGAAGGATGAGTGTCCCAA
>JAKBSX010000087.1 GCA_021844725.1 Actinomycetes bacterium
TTTCCAACAATCCCTTTGTGACTTGGTGCCCAGTCAATGGCTCAGTAGGTGACCACACTACGCCTGCATCGGGAGGGGATGCTGAAACGAAATAAAGATCGTCCTCAACTTTTACTATTTTTAGAGACATCTCTCCTCTTCTCAATCTGTTGTCAAAGCAAGACGAACTGAAATGATGCCACACTTCTAATGATCAGGCACAGGAACGACGGCTGTCGTTGGATGTTGATTTTGACATTCTGGTTTGGCCCAGGAGTGGCAGTTAAGTCTGGCCCACTTGTAAGGGTGGTGGTTACGCTTCGAGGATGGGAGAGCGGAAGCGTAGCTGGCTAACTAGGAGAGCGAAGGTAAAATTGTTTGAACAGATACGCCTAGAGTATGAGTTCGGCGAGGGAACGGTCGCGGGAGTATCCCGGAAGTTGGGAGTGCACCGACGGATGGTGCGCGAGGCGCTGCGCAGTGCCGAGCCGGCGGTGAGCAAGCCGCAGCAGCGGCGGCTTCGGAAGTTGGAATCGTCATGGGATTTCATTGATCAGGTGTTGCAGGCGGATTTGTCCGCGCCGCCGAAGCAGCGTTATACGGCTCGTCGCATCTTCGACCGTCTGCGCGTTGAGGTGCCGGGCTTTGATGCCAGTGAGCGGACGGTGCGCGGCTACGTGCAACGACGGCGCTGGGAGCTTGGACTGGAACGACGCGAAGTATTCGTGCTGCAGACTTATGCATGGGGTTTGGAAACGCATGAACTGGCATTCTGGCCAGACGCTCAGGGACTGTCGGCGCGGCGACACTGATCGAACAGGCACATCTGCTGCCGCTCGCCCCCGAACCGTTCGACCTGGAAGGGCTCAGCTTCCCCACGGTGGACGGGCGCGGACGTCATAATTTAGTGAATCGCCGCACAACTGCGTACGCCCAGACCGGTCAGATCGGGAGAGCAATCTGTCGTGCAATCGAAGGCGTGCTGGGGCAGTCGGTCAGCAAGCCCCTCAGCAATTTCGCCTCCCCTTAAAAACAGATGCGATTTGGATATTGCACGATGTGGTCCGATCTGAGCAGGCCAATTCCGAAAATTTGGCCGAGGCGGAGCTCAATGATTCACATGTCCGACAGGCGGTCCTCTATCTTCGTTAAATCCTGATGCCTAATGTTGCAAACGCAATATACTACTCTCGGATTTCCTTTCGTATCAATTAGACCGTCTGTATATTCGCACAGGCTTGTACAGCTTGACGCAGGAGGCAGCATTGGAACCCATTTCGCTGATTCCGTCGGCAAAACGGCTCATAAAGTCCCTACGAGACATGGGCTACGACTTTGCCCAAGCCGTCGCGGACGTCGTTGACAACTCAATTGAGGCTGGTGCAACCGTGGTTGCTATCGACGTTGAATTCGAGGGAGATGATTCTTGGGTACGAATTGTGGACAATGGACACGGGATGACTCCCGAAGGGCTCAGAGAAGCGATGAGGTACGGATCTGAGCGGGATTATGAGGACGACGATTTAGGTAAATTCGGTTTGGGCCTGAAAACGGCATCGATGAGCCAATGTCGGTGCCTGTCAGTTGCAAGCCGATGGAACCCACAGCGTGCCGACATCGCTGCGTACTCATGGGATCTCGATCATATTGAACATCGCAATCGGTGGGAAATCCTTCCAGTTGACGGAAATATAAGCCAGCTACGCCAACCCCTAAAGGAACACCCCGGGACTGTGGTCTTGTGGCGTCGCCTCGACCGTATTTTGGGCTACAAACACCCGTACGGAGAAGCCGCAAGGAAGAGTCTTTTCCAGATCTGCAGAGAGATTGAAATCCACCTCGGAATGGTGTTTCACAGATTCCTCTCGGGTGAACATGAGAAAAAGAAGCTAAAACTACTTCTGAATGGCAATGACATCAAGCCATGGGATCCGTTCTGTCGCCTCGAGCCCAATACGAAAGCGCTGCAGGAAATCACACTCCCTATTGAAGACAACGGGGAGTCCGGAACTGTAGTCCTGCAACCTTATATTCTGCCCGCACAATCAAACTTCAGCACTCCGGAGGCCTTTAGGCTCGCGGCGGGACCCTCCGGCTGGAACCAACAGCAGGGCTTCTACATATATAGGGCCGGGCGAATGATTCAGAGCGGAGGCTGGTCCAATCTACGAGCCCGGGATGAACACACCAAGCTCGCACGAATTTCCGTTCGCTTTTCTCCAAACTTGGATGAGGCCTTCAAAATCAACGTCGCTAAGATGCGAGTGCAGATGCCTGCTGCAATTCGTGATCGCGTTCGTCAAGAAACTTCAACCGTCACAAAGTTAGCTAGGGGCGTGTACGATCATAAGACGAACCGCGCCAACCCTCATGGGCAAAGCAGGTCCACCAGTGAAGCGCAGTCCGGTAGCCGCGCTTCACAGAATTCAACCTCAACGGAGTTCTCAGGTGGATTCAATTCCTCTCCAAAAGTAATTCCAATTAGCGAAGCACGTTTCACCTTGGAAGAGTGGTCATACCGCCTCCTTGCTGTTGCTGAAGAGCATGAGAAACCCTTAGTATCGGCAATTTTGGGGCGGCTCCAGAGTTGACGGAGGACACAAAGCGACGATGACGGACGAACAAAGCTTAGCAATGCGGACGGTGCGGTCCATGCTAGACCTGGGTCACCCGCTGGAGAACGTGCTCACAAGCGAATTGATTCCTAGCCATCTTCGAAATTTCGTAAGAGATCAGCTTGCGCGCGAAGAGAATTTCATTCTTACACCTGCCACAACTCTTGTGGCCGATCGCGGGAAGAGCGACTGGACAGCGTCCTTGGATAGGTCGCATTGGCATTACTGGCCAACCTTGCGACAGTTTCTGATTACCAAGAAGAAGTGGGACAGCTTGGCAATTCGCTCGCTAGAGGATAGCTCTGATCGAGTACTGCGTTTGCTTGAATCTCCTGATATAGAATCGTTTGACGTCCGGGGTCTGGTTCTCGGATATGTTCAGAGCGGCAAAACTGCCAACTATACAGCTGTAATAGCTAAAGCGGCGGATGCCGGATTTCGCCTGGTTATTGTTCTCTCGGGCATAGACAGAGGCCTCAGACGACAAACTAATATACGCTTGAAACGTGAACTCGTTGGACATGTTGATGGACGATCTTCATCAGTTCGGATGCCACCCATTGGGCTGCAATGGCACGAATTCACAACGGACGACCTGCATGGGGACTTTCAACCAGGCAATGCTAACCACGCAGCGCTACAGGGTTCCCAGCCTGTCCTTCTTGTCGTAAAAAAGAACGGAGATGTTTTGCGACGCCTACTTGGCTGGTTGGACTCCTGTCCAATTGAGACTCGCAGAGCTCTTCCGACACTCATCATCGATGACGAAGCTGATCAGGCAAGTGTCGACACGAGAGGATCATACCAGCGGGAAGATGATCAAATCGATGACGACTATGAACGTCCCTCTCCAATCAACGGGTTAATAAGAGAACTTCTGAAGAAATTTCAGAGAATTTGCTATGTTGCTTATACGGCCACGCCATTTGCGAACATTCTTATCCCACACGACAAATTCGATCCTTCAGTTGGCAACGACCTTTACCCTAAGGACTTCATTGTTGATCTCCCGAAACCGATCGGCTATTTCGGAGCCGAAGAGATATTCGGAAGATTCGACTCAAACGCCAGCGAAGAAGTCGGCGGCCTCAATGTAATTCGTCAGGTTTCAGATGAGGATTTGGTAACTCTAGAACTGGGTCAGATCCCGGACTCACTCGAAAATGCAATCCTCGATTTCGTGCTTGCTGGTGCAGCCCGCGCACAACGTGGCGACTCGTTGCAGCCGTCAACAATGCTCGTGCACACCAGCCAGAGCATCGGAGTTCAGTCGGGATTAAGACAAGAACTTGCTCGAAAGTTTTCCGAACTTCGAGACGAGTGGAGGTATCAACGAAGCCACGGCATTGCTGAATGCTTCAAGAAACGCTGGGATGAAGGCTTCCGGCCCGTGACCAGATATCGGCACCCGGATTTGGACGTCGCATTCGATCTGGTTGAGCACTTCATCGGCCCATTCATGGAAGCAGTTCAGGTAAAGGAAATCAACAGTGAAACAGGCGACGTTCTCGACTATGAGCGGGAGCCGTCCTTGAAGGCGATCGCTATCGGAGGAAACAGACTCTCTCGGGGATTAACCCTCGAAGGCCTGACGGTCAGCTACTTCATTCGTAGAAGTGCCAGCTACGACACTCTCATGCAAATGGGGCGATGGTTTGGGTTCCGGAGAGGGTACGAAGACTTAACCCGGATATACACGACTTCAGAGTTGGAGGGATGGTTCAGTGATCTTGCAGCTGTCGAATACCGCCTCCGGGAAGACATCTCGATGTATGAAAGCCAAGGACTGACTCCACACGAAGTTGGGGTTCGCATCTGGCAACATCCCACGATGCAAGTGACCAGTCGCCTGAAACGTCGCTTCGCAACTGAAACAATCATCCGTCAAAGCTACTCGCAATCTCTGGAGCAGACTTTCAAGTTCCCATTTAATCGTCCAGAGGACTTGGCGCAACAAGTCGAGTTAAACCGACTTCAAGCATCGAACCTGGTAGCGACCCTGGGCAGGCCCAGCGAGTCCTGCTCAGACAAAAGTGGGCCGGCTTGGATGGGGGTCGATGCTGATGTTGTGCTGAACTTTCTGAGCAATTTCACCATCGATCCAGAGTCTAGGACTATTTCTATTCCACTAATTATCGCCTACATAGAGCGGCTTCGCGATTCAGGAGAGTTGACCGAATGGACGGTTGCAGTACGCGGCAGAAAAACCTTCGAGCCCGACTTGGGGATTGCCGAGTGGGTTAACGTCGACGGATATACCGTCCATCAAATAGCTCGTTCGCGAATCACAGGCACAAACTCTCTAGGCGTTATCACCAGCCCTGAAGACGAGACTGTAGGCCTTGGAGATCGGCAAGCCGAAGTCAGAGAAATCGTAGAACGTGCTACAGCAGAGGGCAGAACGCTGAGCATCGGAGCTACTGCCAGAGAACTACGCCCGGCGACGGAAGGATTGCTATTGCTGTATCCTATCAGCAAGAATTCCGGAGTAAATCTCTCTTCAGGCGGAAAGAGGCGCCGGCTATACGACGATCCCAAGAACCCGCTATCTAAAGATCTCATTGGACTCGCGATTTCATTTCCAAAATCCAACCTCAGTCAGCCACTGGATGCCTATCTCGAGGGCTCAGTTGGGTGGAGACCGGTTGCATGATACAAATTCCTGATGAGGTGTGGCTAAAACTCGGATCCGAGCAAAGGCGCGATACATCGCTTGTTGCCAGGATTGCTCTCCCAGCAATTGACTCTCGAGTTCTGGGGGCGATTGATTCGGAGGGGCGCCGTCATGTTCTCATCGCTCTCAAACACGATGATGAGGGATTGGACGATTCCCAGAGCAGGGGTATCTCTGTAAGAACTGGCCTGCTGAGTAGACAGAACCAAGACGAAGAGCGATTTATTGATCTTTTGTGTCTGGATCATAGCGGACACTCTGCCTTGGATATTATTGGTGGAGAGATCGCCGAACGACTGTCACGTGGAATCGAATCCCCGAATCAATGTGTAAGTCGAGTTCTTTCCAAATGGCGTCGCTTCTGGGGAAATGTTCCGAAAAATCTGCTCCCGGAGGAAAAGCAGATAGGACTTGTAGCCGAGCTCTGGTTTCTGCTGTTCTGGCTCATCCCTCGAATCGGCCCCGAATCGGCTCTCACATGGCGAGGACCCTCAGGGAGCAGGCACGACTTCGAAAGTACCCACCATTCGGTAGAGGTCAAAGCAACAACCTCAACAAGAGGTCCAATACACCGAATCACCAGTCTCTCCCAGCTGAGCCCACCAGAGAACGGCCAGTTAATGCTGTTCAGCCTTCAACTGAGACGGGAGGGAGGAGCAACCGTTACCCTACCCACCCTAATAGCGCACATACAGGGGTTGCTAAAGAGTACAACCAGATTACTGGACCACTTTGAAGAAATGCTCCAAAGAATCGGCTATTCACCCTTCCACGAAGCCGATTACGAACACGTGAGATGGAGAATTCAAGAACAAAAGCTATTCATCGTAAATCAGGATTTCCCACGAATTACGATCGAAAGTTTCGGGGCCGGCATTCCAGGCGGAGTCGAATCCGTCAGCTACGAAATCAATCTTTCTGCATGCGAACATTTGTGTATAGCTAAGGCGCCTTCGGACTCCTTCCCGTATTGATAGGCTGCGGCCTTAACAAGCCAAGGACGCGCTTCCGGAGCTTAACCAGATCGCGGGTCTCACACTCCCAAATAATTATCTGCTGCCAACCTTGAACTTGAAGCTCAATTGCCACCTCGGCATCTCTCTGCATATTCTTTGCGAATTTCTTCTGCCAGAATTCAGTGTTGCTCTTTGGGACATATGCAAACGGGCAATGCTGGTGTCTATGCCAGAAGCATCCATGTACAAATATAGCCGCACGGTATTTTGGCAAAACGATATCAGGCTTGCCGGGAACATCCCTTCGATTCAACCTGAAGCGAAAGCCTAGCCGGTGAAGCATAGATCTGACAACGAGTTCTGGACCAGTATTCGACTGACGAATCTGAGACATGTTCCAACTTCGTCGTTCTGAACTAATGCGATCCATGGGCGATACTCTTCACGCGCGATTTAAAAACAGCGTCGAGATAGACTTCGCTATGGCGAGCGCCATAAGGGGAGGAACTGCATTTCCAACCTGCACATATTGGGCTGTTCTGGGTCCTGTAAAGAAATAATTATCCGGGAACGTCTGTAGGCGTGCTGCTTCTCGTACCGTAAAGCTTCTTACCTGCTTAGGATCGGGATGAATATAATAATGACCATCCTTCGATATGTGTGACGTAACTGTTGTCGCAGGACGATTCCACGGTTGAACCCGGAAGCGGTCAAGAAACATCTTTTGATTCGTAACTGCCTCTGCCACGTTTCGGTGATCAGGCAAAAGATCAGAAGGGAAATCTGCCAGTTTTGGCGACGTTCCGATCGCAGCTGCGAAACAGGCGGCATAAAAATAACGGTACAAATCTTCTGCGATATGGGCCCGGGAAGCGTGGTTACAAACACCTCTCAGCTGGTCGTCGAGAAACCAGTCGCCCCGATATGAAACGCGGGGCGTACATGGTATGAACTCGGCTCCTCTTCCAACTGTCGGCACGCGCAATGAGTTGATGGCGTCCTTAGCAATTTCTGCCATACGGGGCGGTCCAATCTTCTTGATCCGCTTGAACCAACGACTCGATTTTGCATCAGACAGCACCTTGAGCCATTGTTCTCCACTGTCCTCACTGTCGGTGACACCACTTCTAAGCTTGGGCAAGCTTTTCAATACTTTGTCAATGGAGACCGGCTCCGATAACGGCAAAGTTGGAGGTGAACGATGGTCGAAGTCATCTCTGACGCCAACGATGATCACGCGATGACGAGCCTGAGGAACGCCATGCTGTTCAGCACGAAGAATAAAATCGCTGTCTTCAGGTTCTCCAGTATTTCTCCTTGGGGATAAGGAATATAGAGAGTAGCGGTGCCTCTGTCGACCGGCGGTAAGGTTGATATCAAAAGAATCTGCGGGAGCCTTCAGATCCTTCAATATCCGGGCAAAGATCGGATTGTCTTTGGGATCTGGCTTCGACGATAGCAACCCCTTAACGTTTTCCATAACAAAGACTGCTGGCCAGAAGTTCGCGATTATTCGCAGGTACTCCCTATACAGAAAGTGCTTCTCGTCCTTCTCCGGAATGTAGCCTTTTTTATTTTTATTTCGTGATCTTCCTACTAAGGAATACGCTTGGCACGGAGGTCCGCCGATAAGTACCCAATCTTTGTCAGCACCGATGGCAGCGCGGATTCGCGTAGAAACCAAAGACCATGACTCCTCCCCCAACGTCTCTTGGATTGCCTCTTCCCTTGCGCCTGCCGCCTGTTTGGGATGCGCGCTGAACAAATCTTCGATGGTTCTCTCGCCACGCAGAACTTCGTAATATGCTTTCGGGACATTGTTTTGATCGAACTGCCTGAAAAATGCACGCAGCTGAAGCGTGCGGTGCGCGTGTTCTTCTTTCTCAATGGAGAGCTTAATCTTGAATACACTTTGGGCGCTTTCATCTCTCAAAGAGGAAAAGCCCTCACCTAGCCCTCCCGGACCAGCAAATATATCAATTATCGGAATCATGACATTCGTTCGAAGGTCCTCCTGATGGTGACCTAAGAGCTACCCCCTATCGCCGTTCCGTTATCGATACCCATATGCTTGACGTACGATTCAGCGGTGGGCCAATCAGGGGACACG
>JAKBSX010000088.1 GCA_021844725.1 Actinomycetes bacterium
CGCGAGGCTGAAGCCTGCTGGGGCAACGTGCAAATATCTCAGGTACGAATGTTATTCAAATTCGGATTTGCGAATATTGGTGTCATATCCTTCCCAATTTGCTCTTTTGCAGCAATGGGCCGTTCTCAGGCAAGTGCCCGGAATGCTCACTTCTAAACTTTGCAATTTTTTTGTCTCGATTGCCTTCCCGCAAGGTGATCTTAACACCTGTTGCAGCAAGCCGTTGAACGTTATCGCACTTATGACTCGTATTATAACACCAATTGTAATGTTACGCCATCCTTTCCGTATGGTTGTTCTGCGATAGGAAAGGCATCCGAACCGTTAATAGGCATAATGATGCTGGCCACGTGATTCCTCGTTTGAAGTGGGGTGGGGGGCGGGCAATCCTGAGTCATTCGGCTGCAATACAATGATAAAGAGCATCCCTGGCGCCGGCGTCAAAAACGTTCTATTTGTGAGCAGGCCCTACGAGTTCACCCCAGATTTCATCTGCGCCGCAAGAGAAATTGAAGAAACTGGTGCTTCTGAAGTGAGCTGTTTTCTGATCGGGAGCATGACAGAAAAGGCCGAGCTTAGGCGGGCAATACTCGACAACTCCGCAACACGTGACAAGAAGAAGTTGGGCAGTGTCGTGCTTGAGACAGCGAATCAACAAGTGTCGGCCGATGCACAACTTAGCGTGTTTCTGCTGGAGTGCAACAACCTTCCCACATATTCACAGTTGTTGAGAAAGACATTCGGCATTTACATTTATGTCCTATAAATCGAGAAAACGCATTGCAACTAGTGCCCCGTAACCGATATCCATAACGTTAAATGATGATCTACCATCCATACAGGCCCATGCGTGTCGCCGTAAGTACAACACTGACAGATGAAGAAAGAGAAAAACTCGAACACTGGTCACGAGGGCAGTCTGTTCCTCACCGCCTTGTGATGAGGGCATCTATGGTGCTCCTTGCCGCCGGAGGTATGATGAACAGGGGCATTGCAACAAAGCTGGGCAGCGACTACCAGTCTGTCAGCCCGTGGAGGAGGCGTTTTGCACTCCTCAGGCTGAAGGAAATAGAAGAGGGTGGTCCACGCACCGGAAGACCGTCCAACCTTCCTGCCGGCATGAGGAAGAGGATAATAGACACGGCACTCAACCGGAGACCCGAGGGGGAAACAGATTGGTCCACACGGTCACTTGCAGGTCATCTGGTGGTAAGCCACATGACAGGGCAGAGGGTTTGGAAAGAGCATGGACTCCAGCTCCATAGAACAAGGTGGTTCAAACTCAGTAATGATCCGAGATTCGAGGAGAAACTCATCGACGTTGCCGGCCTGTACATGCATCGCGCCGGAGAAGGCAGTCGTCTTTTCAGTCGACGAGAAACCGCAGATACAGGCTCTGGAAAGGACACAAAAGATACTGCCGCTCAGGATGGGAATGCCGGAGTGCATTTCAAACGACTACAAACGCAACGGCACCGTTGATCTGCACGCTGCACTGAACATACTCGACGGTACCATTGTCACTCAATTCAGCAAACAGCACACACAGGGAATTTCTCTCATTCCTGAATATGGTCGACAGCTGTGTGGAACATGACCTCCAGGTACACGTTGCTATCGATAACCTGAGTGCTCATGACACACCTGAGGTGAAGAGGTGGCTGAAGCGGCACCGCCGCTTCCATTTCCACTTCGTACCGACGGGTTCATCATGGGTTAACAATGGGGGGTGGTTTTCCAAACTGACAGGGAAGGCGATAAAGCGTGGAAGTTTCAGGAGCATTACAGAGCTCAAGCAGGCAATCGAGAAATATGTGAATACATCTAATGATGAAGCAAAGCCTTGGGTATGGACAAAGGATGCGAAGGCAATAATGAAGAAAATGAAAATAACACAGAAAACTTCAGTTACGTGGCACTAGACTGCATTCTTCTTTGTCCTCAGGCCGCGACTGATATTGTAGTGTAACACAAATTGACTAATTCAGACTGATTGTGAGTAGTGATTGGTAAAACCAAGAACCTGAACTGGTGTTAGGTAAGAACGAAAACCACTTGTCAAATCGTTGTGAATCTTATACCAGTTTCAACCGATTTGCATCTTGAATCCGGATGAGCGGTGGTGATTGGTCTGGAACATTCAGCTTGCAGTCTTTACAGTCACTGAATTCCATCAGAAATTTCTCTATAGAATCTACAGTGTCGAACGGTATCAGTTTATCCTTTAATATGGGCAGGTATTCTTCCGATTGAGTTGTTAATGCCAGTGTTAATCCGGGGTATTCCGAATATACCCTGCACTTGCTTTCCACTCCTGTCCCCATGTAATCAAACATGATGAAAAAATCAGATGCACTCATTACATCGCTGAAGTCATTTAGGTGGCCAGTAAAGATGACATTCTCCGGCAACTCGCATTCTCCAATGAACGACCGAAGTACGTTACCAACGATAACGAATCTAATCTTATCCCGCCAATCTTTCATCTTCTCTGCAAGTCGTATTACTTCTTGAACTGATCTTACGTTCAGCGAGTAGTTGCTTCCCATGAATGTCACTTTGACAATTTCAGGTCCGAGCTCAGAATACGTTTTTCTCAATACATCTTTAACTCTGACATGCTCTTTTCTCTTCTTCTGAATGGCATCTCTCTTATCTTGAAATGGAAAAACGTGGACTTGTTTCGAACTGAAAAGGCTTGAGAGCTCTTTCGCATCTCTTGATGCAACTGTTAAAACCGAATCAGATAGGAGTATAGACTTCGACTCCATCATACTTATAAGTTTGACAAGAAAATTCTTGATCAACTTAAATCTCGACATAGAAAACTGAAATTGGAAGAATTTCGTCTCTATGTTTACTTCAAAAAGGATCATTTCTGGACTCTCAGGCCCCTTAAACACTCTCTTCAGAGTTGGAAATAAGTAAGGATAAAAGAAGATGCAAGCATCCAAATTCAGATTCTTAAGCATTTTAGCCCTGTGTTTAAATAATGGATCAAGCACAGAAAACGTATAATTGAGAAAATGGAAGATGGCTGTATACATCCATCTTGTATGGGAACCAGAAATCTGGTTTGAAATGCTCTTCCTTTTGAGCCGCTCCATTAACTTTATTGAATATCCTGTTACACCGAACTCGGTGTATGGAACGTAAATGACGTTTCCTCCATGTTGTTCTATGGCTTCTTTAAGTGATTTAAGAGTTGGTGAATCTCCCTGAAAACCCGCATCGATATCTTGGGCACTGAGGTATGCAGAGATCAAAACAGTTTTGCTTCTAAACCTCTTCGCATCTAGTTTATCCACTTCAATCGATCCATTCGTTATGGTCATCTGCTTATCATCCATCACCAAGCAGGGTCTACAGTTTATCTGTTTTGCTATAATTTGCTTATCCTTTAAAAATCATACTCTTGGTTAGTCTCTGGTTTGGACCCCATCTATGTACCAGATGCGCTTATGGCCGGAATATGTCTTACTGTATTTCTTTTCCTTCCATTTAAGATATACCAGTCTTGGAGTTTGATAACCGATTGCCGAGTGCAATCGGCCTCTGTTGTAGAATTCTATGAACCTTCCCACCGTCGCCTTTGTATCCTCGAAACTGCTTAACTCGAACTTTCTACCAGTTAGCCACTCCTCGTTGACGCACCCGAGTACGGAAACGACCAATCGCGGCCACAGTTGTTCACCCGGGAACACATTACACTGCCATCTAGTGAGGTGTGAGGCTGGCTCATGAATCACAAGCCGACATGAATCTAAATATTCGGAATAGGGGTGCTTTCATTCTCCTACCCAAAGTTTTCCATTATAACCGGGAAATTCCTTGAACGAGAGCCTTGTTAATGGCACGCTTAGAAAAACGTTGAAAAGACTGATTTCACTCTGTCCAAGAACCTGTCTTCAGTAAAATACTGATACCTTTTAAGCGCTCGTTCCGACATTTCAGTGTACTTATCTATGGAGTATAATTTCGTCAAAGAGGAAATCCACGCTGTCTGGTTATCTGTATTCAGCATCTCTCCACCATTATCAAGGACCTCCTGCGTGGTTGGTATCTGTTTGGCTATGATGGGAATTCCAGACTTCATAGATTCGATAAGCGGGATTCCAAACCCTTCGTAATTTGAAGGGAATAGTAGAACATCTGCATCTTTGTAGAAACCAGAAATTTCCGCCACCCTTCTTAAAACGGTTAGGTTTGTGGAATCTGAGTATTGTAACGTATCTCTTTTTATGTCGGACAGCAAAGTGAATCTGAAGTGCTTTGAGACGCTAGTCACGGAAACTCCTTTAGCAATTTCAGCGAATAATCGCGCATTCTTGTATGGAATGTCATTGGCTACATAGACGACGTTTAGTGGTTCTCCCTTAAGGATCTTCTTTATAGATGTTGCTTGGTGTTCTTTGCCTACTACATCTATCTCTGTACTATCCGGTATCACGGAAATCTTTGCCGCTTCAATACCCAACGCAACAAGGGATTTTTTCGTTGTTTCGGAAATTGAGATTATATGCCTTGTTTTATTGAGTCTAGATAGAAGGGCGCGAAAAATCATTGTTTGTGCTGAATTCTCAGTAAATTCAGTCAGTAGTCTAAGATCGTGTACCAAAACTATCACGTTGTCTCTAGCGAATGTCGTGTTTAACAGCCATGGATCGGAAAGCAAAATCAAATCTTCAGCGATGGACTTCAACTTCAGCGGGTACACCATAGCTCTGTTGATTCCTTTCTCAATGTATCGTATTGGCAGTTTCAATCCCCTTATATGAGTTGCTTCATCATCATAATCTGACTCATCTCCTTCAACACACTGATAGAAAGTGACTTCGAAACCCAGTCTACGTAGCGCTTTTAGGTAACTGCGAGCGACGGCAGTTACACCTTCGTGCTTCTTGTAAATATTGACAACGGCGATTGATGGCATGCAAATCCCTCGATTGAATTCCTCTCTTCGGCTTTTCAGTTATTGAATGATGGAATAGCTGTGAATTGGCATTTTCATATATTCATATATCTTGGTTGATGTCGTGCAGAGGCTTGTGAACTCGAAATTCATTGCACATTGTTGTTATTAGGCGCTCCCACCTGATTCACACTGACTTGTTTGAGAGAGACACTGCCATTCCAGGATGCATTCAGTCCGGTGAATTCAATATGCTGATAGACTCCTAGTAAAGTGACAGTCATGGAGATATTCTGCCATTCTTCAGCATGTTGAAAGGATTGGCCCAACACTAATTTGCTGGCGAGAACGTCACTCCCGTAATCGCTGACTATACTCAATGTCAGGTGATCACTTGCGGAAACGTTTGAGACTCTTATCTGGAAACTCACTTGATATGTTCCGGGTGAAAGGTAGGCGTATGGACCATACCACAGATTCTGATTGATTGGGTCATTCACAGTGATAAGCTTTTCTGCCGAAATCGTATGTTCAACTGCATTGTACATGACGGAAGAAGGATAAGTGTGTTCAAATGGAACGAAATACTCTACCGGGCCAGTGTAGCCATTCTTAAGCAGTATCTGCCCCGATGCCTCGGCAAGGACTCCATAATGATTATTATTTGTCAGTTCTTTTAGAAGACCAAACATGCTCAAGTTGTAAGGGAATGGTGCAGTAAGGTAGAACGTCGGGGCATATTGGGATGCCAGTACATAATCGATTTGTGCTTTGGTCCATGTATGCCCGTTTGAAGATTGGTATGTCAAATTGTAAGCAAGTGCATAAGGTAAAACCATGAGATTCTGTGCATTTGGCGGGACTCCCCTTGGAATCGATTGAATGATGGAATCTCCCATTACAACGTATGGATCATTGGCTGGTATCATAGATGCCATTCGTACAAGTTGTTGATAGTGACTAATGTTTGAGGCTTCAATTTCACCTAAACCGAAGGAACTTGCAGTGTAGTTGTTAAGCGGCCCATAGGGTTCGTAAACCAGCGCCAGCATTCCAATAATAACAAACATTGTCACAACCATCTTAGTGCTAAGTTTTACAGGCTTAATTCGATAGAACATTTTTGTGGTTGATGAATCTGCACCGTTTGAATGCGAAACGTATCTGTTCAGCTTGTGTATGCCTTCTATTGTCCCAAGATAAATAAACGGAACAAGTGCACTGGTATATTGGTAGTGGCCAAAAGATGAAAACGCATAAGGGCCGCTCGACGAAAAAAGCAAGTAGATATATGGAAGAGTCAAGAGCAACCATCGTTTTGACAACAAAGGAAGGAACAAAACTGGACCGAATATCAGAAATAAAGTATATATTTTATAATCTATATATTTAAAGAGGTAACTGGAATTTGTTTGTGTGGTTTGTGGCATAGCGAAGTGAGTTAAAGAGAGCAGCATATCTGTAATAACTAATAGAAATGCTGAAGAAAGACCGATTATTGTGATGAATTTAGTTCCATGGTCCAATTTGATCTTGTGATGGTTGATAACCGGTGGAACAACACGTTCGACAACAAGGGTCACTGCTAACAGAAGAGGGAAGATGAAAAAAGGATATTTGCTGAGGCCGCTGAGAACAAAGAAAACAGTGGATATTCTGTATTTATTCGTTAAGAAGAAATAATAGGCAAACAGGAAGAGGGTGGGAAAGAAAGCTTGATTGTGAACATCAAACCAATTAACACCAGCCAGTGGGAAATAGAACAAGAATGAGAGTGATATCAAGAGTGAAAGAGAATTGCTCTGCAAAAAGCGCCTGCTTATTCCATATATTGGAAATACTGCGATTCCAATCCAAGTAGATTGGAAAATTACAAGTGCTTGATAACTGCCAAGGAGCGACAAAGGAGAGATCAGCAGCGAAAATCCATGTGTAAGTACTCCTATCAATAGATTGGTGAAAGTGAAATTAGAATGGAACATCAACCAAAGTTCCTCCATGAACAATCCAAGATCATAGACGCCAGCGTGCAGGGCATATATTCTCGAAATTGTCATTTGAGACCATGCAACTACATAGGTCAAAAAAGCCAATACAAGCGCTGTGACATGTATCTTATCATTTCTGTCTGCCCATATTAATGAGTAAAATCTGTCAAAGAAATTAAATAATGACTTGCTAATACCAGTAGACAAAAGAAACACCCTTTATTACTTGGCGACAATCGGGTTTTCACAAGTAATCTATATTCCTTTTTAGGCAATTCATAATGTGATATATAATCTATTTGAATGGGTTTACAAGTGGAGAAGATGGCATTAAAGATCGTTCTGGCCAATATATGGTCTGACAAAAACCTCGGTGATCATTTCATTGCCAGAGGTATCGCTCAGATGATAACAGATACTGGCATCGACATTGTAATAGAAGGAATGAGCATGTTTGGGCCCAACGAAGCCATCGCTCTATCCTCAGAGTACCACCTGTTGGGCAACATTCTCTCAAAAATAAATGCTAATCCGATCAGAAGCTCAATCTACGACGGGACCAAAGAAGATAAGCTATGGAAAGTGAAACAAGTAATTTCTGTCTTTTCTGCCTATTTCTTATTGTTGCCCGGACCTTTCAATCTCCATAGGAATAATAGTCAAACGACTAATTCGTCAAACCTGTTGAAAGAGGCTAATTTACTGATATATACAGGTGGAAACTACCTTACTACTAAGTATGGCCCGAAACAGTTATTTGAACTCCTCAGACTACTTTATCCAGCGTTTGCCATGGCGCGTGGTCAGAAGCATTACATTCTTCTTGGTGAAAGCATTTTCGGTCTTGATTCCCACGTCTCTCGCAAGTTGCTCAAGAAAGCATTGGGCGGATCAGATTTACTAGTTGTCAGAGAAGAAGACTCTATGATTTACTTGGAGAAAAACAAGCTCTACGACAATCCAATATGCCTTCCGGACATGGCAATTTACTTAGGACGCACGATCAAAATTGACCAAGCAAAGTTGGAATCTAAACTGTTTCCGATTCTAGGGGTGTCTGTTAGGCCCTGGAATTTCTGGAACGAAGCAGATCAGTCAGCCAGAGAAGAACGTTTCAGAAGCGAATTGGTCGATGCGCTAGTTAGATTCTCAACCCGAAGGAATGCAAAGATCATTCTAGTTCCATGGACTGTCGGCCCTATGTCTGGTGAGGACGATAGGAAAGAAACCGATAAAGTGTATAGTAAGTTGATTTCTGCTGGTCTAAGTAGCGAAAAAGTGGAAATCGCTAGGCATCCAAGCAATCTGGAAGAATTTGTAGAATTATACTCCCAATTCGATGCAAATCTATCAGTAAGATTGCACAGCGCGATCATGGCATCACTCCTGGGCATACCATCAGTAATGGTGGAGTACCAGGGA
>JAKBSX010000089.1 GCA_021844725.1 Actinomycetes bacterium
TTTCACCTGATCCAAAAATGCTATGAACTTTACCGCCCGATGAGCCTTTGTGGTGTTGGTGATCACCTTGGCTGAGGCAACATCAAGTGCTGCAAAGAGATTTGTTGTGCCATTGCGTTTGTAGTCGTGTGTTTGCCGCTCTGGGACAAAAGGTCTCATCGGCAGCAGTGGCTGGGTTCTATCCAAGGCCTGGATCTGGGTTTTCTCATCAATACATAACACCAGTGCAGCATCAGGGGGATTTAGATATATCCCAGTTATGTCACGGACCTTGTCGGTAAAGGCCGGATCAGTACTGATGTTGAAGTATCCCAAGACATGGGGCTTGAGGCCAAAGGTTCTCCAGATCCTAGAGATGCTTGCTGGTGATACCCCGGCTCGCTTGGACATTGAAGACGTCGACCACTGGGTAGCAAGAGGGGGCTCTTCTTCTAAAGTGATCCTCAGAATCTCGGCGATCTTTTCGTGGTTAATGCTTTTTGGTTTTCCGCTTCTCGGTGCGTCACTGAGTAGTTCCACTCCGTAGTTGATAAAGCGCCGTTTCCATTTGCATACCTTCTCCGCTGATATCTGAAGTCTTCGGGCAATCTCGTTGGTTCCAAACCCCTTCGTTACTCCATAGGGCAATGCCGGCCCTTCTCACCTGTCCTATGGGAGCTATCGACTTTGTTAGAACTGCTTCTAATTCGCTACGCTCTTTGTCACTGAGCGGGACTACCGAAGCTTGTCGTCCAGCTTTCCTCTTGGGTGGCCCGCTTTGGTTGGCATCAATGTTTGGCTTGTCAGCAATGGTGTGATTTTGCATCGTTCTCCCTTACAAGGTTAGGTCCTTACCAAGGAGAACACCCTTACGAAGGGATTAATTCCTAAGTTTCAGGGAAATTATGAGAGGGGACACTAGTAGCTAAGCGATTCCACAAGCTTTTCTGGATTGTCTGCTCCGACTAGCAGGGTGTCAAAAGTCTCACCAAGGAGACGTACTCTGACACCTCGTTGGTTTTGGTGATGTATGATGGCAAAGATCTTTTCGTTTCCCGATTTAAAGGTCCCCATTGCAAAAACCCCAGGAAGACGACTGCCAGGCATTTTGATTCCGTGAACCGCGTGGATGATGTCATCGACGACAGTTACCTCTTGGACTGACGAGAGTGGCACGCTGATGTCCCCGTGCACTCCTTCTGCTTTCTCGAGTGTGCTCAGCTTAAGCACGAGGGCACCGTCTTCACGAACAAGTTCAGCCATATGCACCTACCTTCTGTCCTCTGAAATACGAAAGCGTGCCCATCTTACATCACCCAAATGTCATCTGTTCCGACATCGTTGGGGATGTCAAGATCTGCTACGAAATACGTGGGTCAGGGGGGAGCCATTGTTGCTAATTAACGGACTTGGAGCCGAGATTTCGGAGTTCAGGAATCTTATCGATCTCATCTCTGCGTATAGCAAGGTGATGGCATTCGATAATCGAGGCGCGGTGAAAGCGACAAGGCCGACCTTCCCTACACAATCGAGATGATGACAGCAGATACCAAATTCCTACTCAAAGATGTAAACATAGCCCATACCTATGTTGTTGGCATCTCCCTTGAAGGTCGGATCTTCATGGAGCTGTTTGCAATAAACTTCCCCTGAATTGGTAAACGGACTTGTGATGGTGTCCACTTCGGCAAGGGCCGTAGGAAGCTGGAAAAGCCGCTTAGTGTTTGGAGTCGTCCAAAATCTTCCAGTAGTGGGGGTCAAGCAGTCTAAGTACGGATTCGTCCGGGAGAGAATAGTTTGACAAGGGTTCGACTGTACGGATTGACTCCATGAGATTAGGGCTAAGACGTTAATCTTGGCTGGTGTAAAGACAGATTTTCCAAGATTGAGCTCAAGATAGAACAGCATCACGTCGAAATTCCACGATCTGAGTTCAAAGTTTTTGCTTAGGGACACCTGTCTTTCATGATGAAAAAAAGACAGAGCTCCCTTGACACCGTTGGGTCTTGGCTGTTGGTCACCCTTGCCAATTAGCTATCCAGGAGACAACCCAGAGATCGTGGACCGCACATCAACCAGCGGGTTTATAGGGCGGGATTCCCATGGTTGAAGCGTTGGTCATCAAGAGCGAATATGGTGGCGCCAAGTCTACACCGTCAGGCTCGCTAAGGTAGCCAGGCTTGGTCCCCGACACCCCGGTGTGTCCGTACTGCCAGATGATCTTGTTGGTCTTTTTGTCGATCACTATTACCCTGTCATTACGATCGTCGGTGGCCAAGATGTTGCCATTTGGCAGCGGGATGGCAATCGAGGGGTGGTTAAGCGTTTGTGATCCAGTCGGATCGAACCTCCAAAGAAGGCCTCCACTCTGGTTGAACTCCTCAATCACACCCGGGCTCGTATAAGCTGCTGTGAGATAAACTCCGGGCGACACTTCATTGCTGTCAGAAGGGTAGGTAATTCCTGGCGGGTGAGTGGAAAAAAGTATATGCCCCGAAGGCGTCATCTCATCGACCCAGTCACCGTTGATCTCTGTAACCAGCCAGTTCCCGTTCGACATTGGGAACACTCCATTGGGGCTGCCAAAGCGCTGCGGAGGCTGGTGATAGCAGTAGGGGGTAGTCTCGCCATAGATGTGTACTGGCGCAGGGGAGGAGGGTGAGAGGTAAAGAATCCTGCAGTTCTTGATGTCGGCGGTGATAATGTTTCCGTTCGGCAACAGCATTGCATCGTCCGGGTTGTCCAGATAGCCTGGCCCAGACCCGGCAGTTCCCGGATGACCATAGCGGTACACGATGTGCCCGCTCTGGATTGATATCTCGGTGACAGCAAACTGTGACTCCTGCGTAGCCATTATCTTGTTTCCGGTTGGCCCGAAGAAGGCGTCGTCAGGATTTAAGAATGTCTGACCGGGTTTCAGGTTCCCCGCTGATGGAAACTGCCACAGGATTCTCCCCTTTGGATCGACCAGCAGCAGCCTTGAGTTTCCCTCGTCGGCGATTAAGATCGGCCCAGGTAGTGCAGACGGATTTGAACCTGGTTGGATATTGCCTTTCTGACCTTTGACTTTTGCTTCGAGCGAGGCTATCCATGACCGCACGTTGAAAGAGCCGCCTTTTGAAGCCGTGACTGCCCCAGATGCAGAGGCTCCTGAACTGGATCCCTTAGCACCGCCTGAAGTCGCGCTAGTCTTTCCTCCACTTCGAAATACCATGGCCACAACTACAAGCGCGATAACTATAACTACCGTTCCAACGACACTCCTATTGAACCTGCGGCGCCTTGTGTTGGCAGCGTGCTTCGGGGCGTGAGCCCATGAACTTCTAGATCGTGATGGCATTGCTGGTAGATAAATATAACCGATAATCCTTTCAGATTCCAAACGAACCAGGCCGACCGTTCCTTTCTAGGACTATTAGCGTCTTGGCTAACGCTTGGGGAGACAAACCGACTCAGATTACCTCGGTGCCATCGTGGATAGAGGAGTGTGAGGAAGCTATGGTCAGGTAAAAACAGAGTCAGCCAGGGAACTGCCGAACATCTGTGCAGTGCAAAGGATCTGTAGCGTCCAACTCTGTTGGTATCTGGCGCAAGCTGGACTGCACTGATCCTGCCGTCTAAGCGACAGGGTCCGCACTGAGTCTCCCGCTTTACCGCTTGGCACCTCTGGACAGCGATTATTGGTGTGGCAAGTCCTAAATTGGCAAAGAAGCATTTGGACTAATGTCTGTAAAGTCACAGAAGGTGAGCCGTGTCACTTTTGGATGAAATGGGCCAAGCAAATCCCCAAACGTCAGGTGAATAGTGATAATTGGGTCAGTTGGTCGGGAAAGAGATCCTGAGCTGATCTAAACGCTACCATCGACACTAGCTGAGCGAAGTCAATAACCACATAGAAAAAGAGACTACTTTGGTGGCTTTTGCTCTATTGAGTTTGCTTCAATCAAGGACGATTACAACGTGGTAGAGAGTCGAAAATGTGAGGCCTCGTGACTTTCTCACCGATTTATGAATGCAAAATTACTGGTGGCAACCCATCAGTACATTCGGTGTCATTTTTGATCGGGAATATCCTTTCTCTGTGGAAGAGGACAAGATCGCCTAATCTCTCGATCAGTTCGATGCTCAGGTTCTTGTAGTCCTTCTTGGTAGGTGTTTCATGCGGCTCCACTTGAAGGCAAGTCACATTTTTGTCGTAGATGTTTCTCGGCTTTTCGCTTCTCGGTGCGTCGCCGAGAAGTTCCACTCCGTAGTTGATAAAACGCTGCTTTCATTCGCATAGCGTCTCTACAGATATCTGCAGTCTTTAGGCGATCTGGTTGATTCTAAACCCATGACTACATCGGACAATGCTGGCCCTTTTCACCTGTCCTATGGGAGCTGTGGACTTTGTTAGAACTGCTTCAAACTCGCTACGTTCTTTATCACTGAGCGGGACTACCAAAGCTTGTCGTCCAGCTTTCTTCCTATGCGGCTCGCTCTGATTGGCATCAATGTTTGGCTTGTCAGCAATGGTGTGATTTTGCATCGTTCCCCCTCAAAAGGTTAGGTCCTTACCAAGAACGCCCTTACGGAGGGATCAATTCCTCTGTTTCAGGGAAATTATGAGAGGGGAGACTAGGAAGTAATACAGACGATGCCGAGTATGACTTGAGCCCTTTCAATGTTCGACCTGGGGGTCATAACGTCACCTAAGTAGGCGAGGTAGAGTTTGGCTCGACTGGGTGTTGGCAAAAGTTGCACCATAGTCTGATCATCTCAAATTAACAGGCTTCGTTTGGCATATAGTGCTTGGAACTATGGTCGTAGTCACCCGGGTAAATGCAATGGTCTGTCGCGTGCTATACCCCGTTTCGGTGAGGTGGGCTGAGATGCACACTCTATGCTCAATTGGGAGTAAATGGAGCAAGTAACTGAAGGTGGGCAGTAGTGTGAAGGTCGCATATGAAGCTACCGCTCTTTTGGGCAATAGGACAGGAGTGGGTGAGTTTTGCTACGGTGCGCTGGAGGCGCTTGCCAATCTGGATGAGCTGGACGTCACTGCCTTTGCAATCAGTTATCGGCGAAGGCACTTACTGAAAGAGCATTTGCCAGCCAATGTAGCGTTTGGTAATTGGATAATGCCCGCCCGCCCGCTGCACAAGCTTTGGAAGCGAAGCGAGTTTCCACCGGTTGAGTTATGGAGTGGACGGATTGATCTTATTCATGGAACCAACTTTGTGGTTCCCCCGGCCAAGAGCGCTGTCCGGGTGGTTACCGTCCATGATCTCACTACCCTGCGGTTTCCGGAAATTTGCAATCCGCCTACATTGGTATTTCCTGAAATGATTCGTCGTGCAGCGGGGTCAGGCGCTTATATCCATACGCCTTCTGAATTTATTCGTCAAGAGGTGATTCAAAACTTCGATATCGATCCGGACAGGGTGGTGGCAGTGCATCATGGAATACCGGCATTGTGCCATAACCGGTTTTTTGGTGAAGACGCGGAGGTTTCAGGTTTATTAGGGAAGAGATTTCTATTGGCCATGGGCACCATCGAACCCAGAAAGGATTTTCCGTTACTTGTTCGGGCTTTTGGTAAAATAGCAGACAAGTTTCCTGATCTTTATCTGGTCATTGCCGGCCAGGATGGATGGGGAAGCCTGCAGTTGTCTGATGAGATAGAAAAATCGAAGTATGTGTCTAGGATTATTCGGCTTGGTTACGTGAACCCGGCTACTAGAAGTTGGCTTATGAAAAACGCAGAGACGTTTGTATATCCTTCTGTCTATGAGGGGTTTGGTTTCCCACCACTTGAGGCAATGACATTTGGTACCCCGGTGGTATCAAGCACGGCAGGTTCTCTGCCTGAGGTGCTTGGTCAGGATTCCGCTCTAATGTTTCCCCCCGGAGATCAGTCTAAATTAGAGGTGCTGCTCGATGAACTGCTTTCCGATGATGAGACCCGAGCTAAATACAGGGAAGCCGGCCGTCGCCATTCTTTGCAGTTTTCCTGGGAGAAGTGCGGGCAAGGATTGCTATATTTGTACCGGTCGGCAGTGGAGAGATAGTGCCTGATTCCGTGCCCACCAAGAGGGTATTCCTTCTGGCTGAACAACTGAGGTCAAAGGTTCCCGGAGGTATTGGCACCCACACGGAATCTCTCCTGAAAGCAATATCACATGTGGGGGATGAATATCCATCTCTGGACCTCGAGGTGATCGTTTCTCGAGGTGACAATGTAGCCGTTCTCGATAAGATTGGCTTGCCGATTCGCAAGTTAGTGTTGAGCCACCAGCTTGCAACAGGATTGGCAGAAATGAAAATCCCTTATTTCGGTTTTGAAAGCGGGGTGTACCACAGCTTTTCTATCCAGGTTCCTCCAGTTCTCTCCGTCAGACAAAAGGCAGTAGTGACGGTGCATGATATTGCCTTTATCTCAAACCCACAGTTTTACACGGCTAGAGGAATCTATTGGCACAAAAAACAGCTTGAATATCTCTCTAAGGGCAACCAGACAGTCGTATCGGTTTCAGAGAAGACTCGAACTGACCTGATCCAATATGGCATCAGTCCTAACCGGATTGAAGTGATTGAGTCCGGCGCAGATCATCTCGATTGGCCAGATTTTGAAGAGTGCCGAAAGATTCTATCCAAGCAGGGAGTGCAGGAGAGATTTATCATTTCGGTATCGACCATCGAGCCGAGGAAGAATCTTCCCGGGCTGATAGCCGGATATAAAAGGGCTGTAGAGAGTTTTTCTGATCTTCCTGAATTGGTTGTGGTTGGGCCTGAAGGCTGGGGAACCGGATTAGACCCTTCAGAGAATGTGCACCTTCTTGGGCCGGTACCTGGCCCTGTATTGTCGGCGTTGTATCGCAAGGCGGAGATGCTGGTTTATGTTCCATTCGAGGAAGGATTCGGGCTCCCAGTAGTGGAAGCTATGTCGGTTGGTCTTCCTGTGGTGAGTTCCGATGTGCCTGCAGCCTCAGGATGTACAGAATTAGCAGATCCAAGAAATGAGAGTTCTATTTCACAGGCGATAATCAGGGTTTTAAAAGATGGCGAACTCAAAAAGCAGCTGGTTTCTAAAGGTCTTAAAAGGGCAGCGCAACTGACGTGGATGAACAGTGCGCGCAAACACCTTGAACTTTGGGATCGACTCCAGTGAAGAGCCGAAGTCTGATAATTGACGTCTCAAGTGTTCCGGCCAAGCCGGCCGGAGCGGGGAGGTACGCAATGGCTTTGGTTTCGAGCCTCAGCCAAATCGGTCCAGGATTCAAGCTGGCTGCAAAGCGATCGGAGATGGGAATCTGGAAAGGTCTTTCAGGCACCGATGTTATTATTTCTGCTCCCGATAAAAGACCGCTCCGTATCATTTGGGAACAGACCAAGCTTGCTCGTCAGCTGAGTCTCTCCCAGGTGGGGATCTACCACGGAATACACTACACGATTCCCCGGGATTTTGCCGGTAAAACGGTGGTTACTTTGCATGACATGACAATGATCGAAAATCCGGAATGGCACCAGAGCGTCAAAGTGAAATATTTTTCCAGGGCAATAAACTTTGCGATTGCCAAGGCTGATGTGATAATTGTGCCGAGTTGGTTCACAAAATCAAAACTTGAGCTGCACTTTGGCAAAATGGATAAAGTGGTACCGATTCATCACGGAGTTGACCACGCCCGGTTTTTTCCTTCAACCAGGGGTGAGTCCACTAATCCGGGGAATCGCTTGGTGTCAGAACTTCCAAATCGATTTTTGCTTCATATAGGCACTATTGAGCCGAGGAAGAATATTGGGAATCTGATAGGGGCCTTTGACGAAGTTGCCAAGCGTGATAAGGAAATTGCTCTGGTCCTGGTTGGGCAGAAGGGTTGGAAATCTGATGGTATATATTCCCGCATTGCGGCCTCACCATTCAAGAGCAGAATAAGAATATTTGGTTACCTGAGCGAGGATGATTTGCAGGCAGTTTTGGCCTCCGCCTCATGTGTTGTCTATCCGTCATTTGCAGAGGGATTTGGACTTCCGGTTCTAGAGGCAATGGCTGCCGGAATACCAGTGGTAACTTCGAGGGATTCGGTGATGGAGGAGATAGCGCTTGAAGCTGGCTGGTACTGTGATCCACTAGATCCGAAGGAAATTGCTGACAAGATCGACTCCGCAATACATGGCTCAGAGCAAGCATTGAGTAAAGTTACCCTGGGGGTAGCGAGGTCCAGGGAGTTTACTTGGGAGAAGTCGGCACTTGAGCATCTTAAGGTATACCGATCACTGGGTTTCGAGCTCAGGTAACCAAATATTCTTATTCTGC
>JAKBSX010000090.1 GCA_021844725.1 Actinomycetes bacterium
CACGCCGCTGTATATCTCACTTTTGATGTTTTGCAAAGGAGACTTAGGGATATCGGATATCAGACCAGGTGTGTCCGAAATATTACTGATGTGGATGACTCGATTCTTTCAAAAGCTAGACAGTTGGGAGTCCATTACTTAGATTTAGCTGCATCGGAGATGGCTCGATTTGACCGCGATATGGGTGCCCTGGGCCTATTACCCGCTTACTCCGAGCCTCGCGCAACCTCTGCGATCAGCGACATTTTGAAGCTCGTGGAAGAGCTGCTCAGCGCCGGTTTTGCCTATACATCTAACGGAAGCGTATATTTCGAAATATCCAAGTTCGAACGATTCGGTCAGATTTCTCATTTAGACCGTGACGCGATGCTGGAATTTGCCAGGGAGCGGGGAGGTAACCCGGATGATCCAAACAAAAGGGATCCTCTTGATTTCGTACTTTGGCAGCCGTCGGAGCCGGACGAGCCGGCGTGGGATTCTTTGTGGGGTCCTGGCAGACCAGGTTGGCATATCGAATGTTCCGCTCTCGCAATGAGAGAATTAGGTCGAACAATTGACCTTCATGGGGGTGGGGGAGACCTGATCTTTCCTCATCATGAATGCGAGGCAGCACAGTCTGAGGCCGTTACCAAAAAGCCATTTGTCAGGCATTGGATGCATGTCGCTATGGTTCACCTGGATGGTGAAAAAATGTCGAAGTCATTAGGAAATCTGGTATTCGTGGAGCATTTACTTTCAAAGTATGATTCTCGGGCGGTAAGGCTGTCGATACTCAACAATCATTATCGAACGGCGTGGGAGTGGAATGACGAAATGATCCGTTCTGCAGACCAACGTCTAAATTTATGGTTGGAAGCCGGAGCAGGTTCTGCCGGACTTGAAGATGTTCGGTCTGCCTTAGACGAAGATTTGGATGTTCCGGCTGCAATCAGAATCATCGATGACGCAGCCTCAAAAGGTTTGGGTGTTTCTGACGCTGCTGCGCTTCTTGGTGTGAACATTTAGTCTGAGCTGTGATGAGTTAAATTTTACGGAAAGGTACGTTAATGGAGATATCGGTGGTTTTGGCGGACGGCACTGAACGAAAGGTTCCGTCAGGCTGTACCGTTTCTCAACTGGCTGGGATGATCGGTTCCAAATTGGCAAAAGACGCCATTGCTGCAAAAGTAAATGGTGATCAGGTAGATCTTAGGACAGAGCTGCATCAGGGTGACAAGGTTGAAATCATCACACCTGCAAGCGAAGAAGGCAGAGAGATTCTTCGCCATTCGACAGCGCATGTTTTAGCCCAGGCAGTCCTGGATCTTTGGCCCGGAGCACATTTTGCCATTGGACCGGCTATCGCTGATGGCTTTTATTATGATTTCGAACTTCCCAATTCTTCGCATTTTACTGACGAGGATTTGGTAAAGATAGAGGCTCGGATGAGAGAGATTGTCTCAGAGGGTCAAAGCTTTACGAGGGCAGAATATTCCATTCAGGAGGGTTTGGAGCTTTTTTCTGAACAACCCTTTAAACAGGAGATCATCAAAAAGGTCGCTGACGGGGAAGTCCAGGATGAGTCACTGGATGCAGACGAATCCGATCAAGGGGTTCAAGGCAGTTCGGTGTCGGTATACCGTAACTCTTCCGGTTTTACAGACCTTTGCCGTGGTCCCCACGTTCCCTCAACCGACAAACTGGGCTCATTCAAACTGATGCGGGTGGCCGGAGCCTATTGGAGGGGCAACGAAAAGGGCCCTCAGCTTCAGCGGATCTATGGAACTGCCTGGGAGTCGGATAAGGCTCTGCGGGAGCATTTAATCCGGCTTGAAGAGGCTGAGAAGCGTGATCATCGCAAGATCGGTCTTGAGCTTGATTTGTTTCACTTCCCACCAGAAATTGGTGGAGGTTTGCCTGTGTTTCACCCTAAGGGAGCTTTGATCAGGCAAATTATGGAGGACTACTCCAAGAAGGAACACAGGCGTGCCGACTACCAGGCCGTCTGGACTCCCCATATTGCAAAATCGACCCTATTTGAAACCTCAGGGCACCTTGGCTGGTATAAAGCAGGGATGTATCCTCCAATGGAAATGGAAGGTGCAACCTACTATCCCAAGCCCATGAACTGTCCTATGCATATTCTCATTTACAAATCGAGAGGTAGATCATACAAGGAGCTGCCTCTGAGGCTGTTCGAGCTGGGTACTGTATATAGGTTTGAACGTTCGGGAGTGCTCCATGGACTTGCGAGGGTTCGTGGCCTTACCCAGGACGATTCGCATATCTTTTGTGCCCCGAACCAACTCAGTGCTGAACTGGCAAGACTTCTTAAGTTCGTAATTTCCATCTTGCGGGCGTTTGGGCTCTCAGACTTTGAAGCAGAGCTTGCAACCAGGCCTGAAAAAGCTGTGGGCAGTGAAGAGGAATGGAATCAGGCAACTTTGGCGCTTGAACAGGCGCTCATCACCTCGGGCATCAGCTACACCATTGCCGAGGGAGAGGGTGCATTTTATGCTCCCAAGATTGACGTGCACCTAAAAGACGCCATCGGTAGGCGGTGGCAGGTATCAACTCTTCAGGTGGATCTTCAGCTACCTCAATTATTTGATTTGGAGTTTGTCGATTCCGACAATACCCGTAAGCGTCCCTGGATGGTTCATAGGGCGTTATTTGGTTCAGTGGAGCGGTTTTTTGCAATTCTTTTGGAGCATTACGCTGGAGCATTACCGGTCTGGCTTTCACCGATTCAGGTAAGTATTCTTCCTGTGCGCGATGATCATAGCCAGTATGCGGAATCGGTTGCATCGGAGCTCAAGAAACTTGATGCCAGAGTAGAAGTCATACCGGCGGATGAGCCGCTTGGGGGCAGAATTCGTCGGGCAAAGATGGATAAGGTTCCATATGTAATCGTGGTGGGGGATTCTGATGTTGCCAACAGAACTGTAGGAATTAATGCTCGTGGCTCGAATGCTCCCGAACGGGATGTTGCCCTTGGGGATTTCGTCCTTCGGTTAGCTCCTGAGCTTGAGGGTACCCCTATTGGTGAGTTAAATGATTGAAAATCTATGGGCCGGGTGGAGAATGAATTTTCTTCAGGCCTCGGACGGTACGCCTGTAGGCAGCTCTACTGGTTGCATACTGTGTGAACTCGGCCAAGGTGGTGATGGCGATTTTGACCAGGAGCATTTTGTTATCCATCGGGCCAAGAGGTGTTACATAGTTCTAAATGCCTACCCTTATGCCGCTGGACATCTAATGGTGGTTCCCTATGCGCATCTTGGCGACTTGCTCGATTTTGAGCCTTCAGCCAGTCAAGAAGCCTTGGAGCTGGCACGTAAATCAGTTGCCGTACTTCGTAATGTCTATAATCCGGAAGGATTTAATTTTGGCGCCAACATTGGCAGGGCCGGGGGTGCTGCATTTGGCGATCATCTTCATTTCCATGTGGTTCCCAGATGGTTGGGTGATACCAACTTTATGACCACTTTAGCCAGCAGCCGAGTGATTCCTGAGGCTTTATCTGATACCTATAAACGGTTGAAAGACCATTTCAGAGCGTAATTATTTATGTTCAGACTTATTTAGGATGGCGAGGGTGAACAAAAATCGGCTAAAATCATGACGATTCATACTTTGAGGAGTGCTTTGCCGTGTTCGACGGTCATCTGAGAACCGAGGTGGACAAAAGGACAGGTCCAATTGGGGCTGCTCTAGCAAAAACACCTCTGAGCGCTGATAGCCTTACCATAATAGGTATCGTTTTTTCGATTATTGCCGGAATCTTTATAGCTCAGGGAGAGTTTGGATTTGGATTAGTCCTTTTAGTATTTGGCGGTATTCCCGATCTGCTTGATGGCCCCTTGGCCAAGGTGAAAGGTACCTCATCGAAGAGAGGTGCCTTTTTTGATTCTTTTTCCGATCGAGTATCAGACCTGTTTCTTTTTGGCGGTCTGGGATGGTATTTTTCCCATTCGAATCGTCCGGAGTTGGCAGTCTTACCGTTTGCCGTATACGGAGCTGCGTCGCTAATCTCCTACCAGAGAGCCAAGGCCGAATCTCTTGGATTTAATGCTAAGGGTGGGATAATGGAAAGGGCTGAGCGCCTGGTACTTCTGGGATTTGGACTGCTCTTCTCATCACTACTGGTTCCTATTCTCTGGATTACCCTTGTCCTAAGCGCAGTGACTGTTATACAAAGGTTTGTAAAGGTATGGAGCCAGGCAAGTTCCTCCATGGCTCGGGCTGGTCAGATATCGAGACGAAGTCATGGCGGAGCCAGTTCCCTGGTTGTTCAATCGCCAGAGTTTTTTCGCCAGAGGACAAGGAGTTACAGGGTTTCCCACCCGCGAAGGAAAAGCTCAGCCCGCAGTAGCTCGTCCTCGTTTTCACGATGGCTGGAACAGCGTGGATCCAGATCTTTCAGAGAGCGAAATCGTTGAGAAAGTCTCCAGTCTGTTCAGCCTGAATTCTCTCTTTTCCGGAGCAGTTAGAACTCAGTGCCCGCCGCATGTTTGCCGCAATGGTTTCCAGATAAACGAATTGGGAGAATGAAACTTCACAAATCATCCAGGGACAGGCTAGTAGTGGGTTTGTACAAGTCTGGAGCCTTCTTACTGAAGGTGTTTCCATCTGAATTTACGGACTTGCTATCTGTATTAGGCGGCACCTTTGCGTTTGTGGCAGCACCTAAAAAGCGCAGGATAGTAGCTGATAATCAAGCCCGGGTGATTAGTAATCGTTTGAGTAAGACAAGCTGTTATTGGTTAGCCATCAAAGCGTATGTTTCCTATGCCAGGTACTGGATAGAGGCCTTATCTGTTGGGAACTTAGCCAAAGCCGATCTAGATGCCAAAGTAAGCTTTCATGGCTTCGAAAACATTTATAAAGCACTTGGCGAGGGTAACGGAGTGATTGTAACAAGTCCTCATTTGGGTAATTGGGACCTTGGAGCTGCATGGTTTGCGTCCAAGGGCTATCCAATTACTGCCGTAATGGAGAATCTTGAGCCACGGGAACTGTTTGATTGGTTTGCGGAGCATCGAGTTTCTTTTGGGGTCAGGGCCATACCCGCCTCAAGCACTGTATTTGGCGAACTTAGTAAAGCTCTTGGGCGCGGAGAGATAATAGCACTCGTGGCAGACAGGGATCTCCTATCGTCTGGCGTAGAGGTAGATTTTTTCAATGAGCGAACTCTTATCCCTCAGGGTGTAGCTCTGCTGGCCCTTAGAACCGGAGCGCCAATAATTCCAACCGCTATTTACATGCTCCCAGGCGGTTTTCATCTGGCTATGGCGTTGGATCCAATTGTGGCAAAGAGAGAGGGCGATTTGCGCCAGGATGTGAAAAGAATAACCGAAGAAGTGGTGAAAAGATTTGAGATGCTGATCACTGCTGATCCGGTCCAATGGCATCTATTCCAACCTAATTGGCCTTCCCAGTCGGAAAATTTTCCGAAGTAGCCTACCATGGATTTCAAGACTTCTGGGTATTTCACAGATGGGATGGAAAGTAAGTGAAAATAGCTGAGCTATGTCCCTATAGCCTTTCGGTGCCTGGCGGAGTACAGGGACAAGTTATAGCTTTGACTCGAGCCATGCGCAGACTTGGTCATGAGGTGGAGATTATCGCACCTTGCGATGATTTGTCTCCCACCGAGTCGATGCGTAATATCGGAGGGTCGATCCGAGTCCCAGCAAATGGATCAAGGGCTCCAGTTGGCATATCTCCGCGTTCACTACTGAATACCGCCTCTATGGTTCGCGATGGAGGCTATGAGGTAGTCCACATTCATGAGCCATTTGCACCAGGCCCGTCTCTAGTGGGACTGATTGCTTCCAAGGCTCCCGTGGCCGGAACATTCCATAGGCACGGCGTCACGCTTCCATACCGGGGTCTAGGCAAAGCAGTTTCCGGAATAGGCAAGAAGCTTCAGATGCGCTTTGCAGTCTCTGTCGATGCAATGCTGACCGCTAGAAGCGTATTCGACGGTCATTATCAAGTGGTTGGCAACGGTGTGGACCTTCAGGCATTTGAGTCTTCTCCTGTGTGGCCCAAAGAAAATCAGGTAGTTTTGTTTATCGGACGTCATGAACACCGCAAGGGTCTGGAGGTCCTACTTGAGGCGTTTATGGGAATCAAGGATCGGGACCTTACCTGTTGGGTGGCTGGTGACGGTCCGCAAACACCATATTTGAGATCCATAACAGCTCGGGACAAGAGGATTGTATGGCTCGGGAGAATCTCTGATGCTGAAGCGATGGCCCGGATGAAAGCAGCCGATGTACTTTGTGCTCCATCTTTATACGGGGAGTCTTTTGGCGTCGTTCTACTTGAAGGACTTGCGGCTGGTTCCGTTGTAGTTGCGACTGATATACCAGGATACCGTGGGGTAACCAGAGATAACGTCGAGGCAATACTTGTGCCTCCAAATGAAGTTGGGCTACTTCGTCAAGCGCTTACCCGCGCTTTGGCGGATACCGATTTGATCGAACTGCTTCGTGAAAACGGAAGAAAGCGGGCGCTTGATTTTTCGGTTGAGAATTTGGCCAAGGTATATTTGGACAGCTTTGCGACGCTGATTGGCTAAATTTGGCCTATAATCGAGGCTCATGCCTAGATCGTCAACAAACAATCGTATCTGGGGAGATGTCGAACAATTTGATACCGGCAAGGCCGTGGTTGAAGTAGCGCTTTATTACTTGTCTTTTGTTGTAATTGCTGGATTGGTAAATGCGTTAATCATCTCCCAAGTCCTTCTTCTTTTCAATGTGTCAAGAAGATTCCAGTGGGCGCTGATTGTCGGTTTTGGCATTTCCATCATTGCGGCGGCAATAGTCGGATTTCGTGCAGCATCTAATGGAGCCAAAGGTCTGACCTTACAACGGGTGACCATGGAAAAGGTTCCAAGCTTAATGAATCTGACTGAAGGTCTCTGCTTGAGTATGGGAATAGAAATGCCGCGGGTTCTCGAGTTGTGCGAACCTCAAATCAATGCCGCGGCATTTTCCGTTGGGAATAAGCGAGCTGTGATAGTCATTACCTCTGGAGCGCTTGAGGCTTTTACGCGTCTGGAGTACGAGGCTGTATTGGCTCGAGAGTTGGCCAGGATTAGGTCGGGGGAGATCTTCTTCGAAGCCAGGGTGAGGGCGCTTGAAAAGATGACAGCCCCTTTATTTCCATTTATAATTCCCAAAAAGCAGAGTAAGGATTTAACTGCTCAGCTAATTGCGGGTGATTTGGCGGGAGTGTTTTTTACTAGGTATCCGGTGGCGATGATTTCCGTGCTGAAAGCAATGCAGGTTGATCCGCATGCGCGTATAGCTAACAGTAGCATTCGACGCAGAGTACTTGCTCCCTATTGGATGCATCCTGAGCTCGAGGATGCAGATCTGACTCCGAGGATCAAAGAACTCGAGTCTTATTAGAAATTTTAACCATAAGGAGTAATTTACAATGAGGATGCGGAACGGATACTGGCCACTTTTGGCAGTTGGAGTTTTGGCGGCATCATGCGGAGCAAGTTCGCAAGCTAAGGCGCCAGCAACTACAACCACATCTGCAAAGTCAGACCTAACCACCACTACTACTCAAGTGGCTAACACGGATCTTTCGCCTCTCACCGGATTGCCATATTCAAACCCATCTGATGTCACAAGGCCGGCTATCGCTGCAAAGATCGATAATGCTCCACAGGCCTGGCCTCAGTCCGGCCTTTTGCACGCGGACGTTATCTATGAAGAGATGGTGGAAGGTGGACTGACCCGGTATATGGCGGTGTTTCAGTCACATAACGCAGCAGTTTTAGGTCCAATCCGCTCGGTTCGAGCCTCTGATGCTGATATTGCAGCTCCTCTCCATGGATTTTTTGCTTACTCGGGAGGTATTCCGAAATTTGTGAGCGATATTCGTGCTTCCGGCGTGAAAGATATTGGAGTATACGTTCTTGGAAATGCTTATTACAGACTAAGTTCCAGGCCAGCGCCACACAATTTATACACATCAACTACAACTTTGTACAAAGATGCTGCTGCAGCTGGAATTACCGCAGGTCCACCACCGAAATTGTTTGATTTCAGGAAACAAGGAACCGGTTTTACCGCGTCCGGAGCAAGTAGCCTAAGCTCGGTTACTGTGGATATTTCCGGTAGCGCGGTTGACAAGTGGACCTGGGATCCTAGTAGGGGATACTGGACCAAGACTATAAATGGGGTGCCTCAGCACAACAACACTGGAATACCGGAAAATGCACAAAATGTGATCGTCGAATTTGTTAGATA
>JAKBSX010000091.1 GCA_021844725.1 Actinomycetes bacterium
CTTGAAGTAACGGCTCTCGTAGGATACGGGGTCGTGAAGAGGCATGCCCGACCACTTGTCTTAATTGAGCGTGGTTTGCATCGTGCAAGGCCAGCATAGCATATCCCGCTCTCCCTAGTGGTTAGGCCAAGGCAAGTCACCTAGCGACCGTCTACGAACAGAGGAGCCCAGCTTCAGAGGCTCAGTTTTCATCAGCCTTGTCGGCCCCACATCTCTCTCTGATCTCCAGGATCCTCACGTTGCTGTCTCTGCGACTGGTGCCCGTTTCACCAGGACACTTGCTCGCCCCGCCCATGGTGGTGAACACTGGAGTACCGTATACGGGGTCCTCTGTGATCCTCACCGCGAAGAAGTCACCTCCGTCGCCATCGCCAAGTGACACAGCTACTGTTCTATCGCTCTCATGCACCTCTTCTGAAGACTTTCCGAGATGAAGAGTAAACTGATTCGTAATTCCGAAAGCATTCTCCGAAAGCCCACCAATACCGAAAACTTCAAATTCACCATCAACAAGAAAATCTCCAGTCACTCCTGTTTTATACTCAAAATCGACCTTAAAAGCTTTTGATTCCGATACAGTAGAAGTCCAGCTTAGTTGCATAGGGGCGTTCGCCCCAAAGGTAACAAACTTCTTATTATCCATGAGGTAACCGAGCAAGGTTTCAGCTCCAAGTGAAGATTGTAATCCACCGGGAACAGAGTCTCCGTTGAGTGTCTCCGAGGCACAGAGCTGCTTGAATAGAGGTGTCGAGGTCAATGGGTTATTTGGCTCCGCGTCCAATGAAACACCAGCGCAAGCCCCGTTTATCATAGAGGCGAATGACTGCCAGGCATCTGGGTCGAAGTCATCACATACCGCCTTCAGGAAGGGGCCAGCTCCATCGCGATTATCGCTAAATTGCAAATAATAATTTCGATCGTACGGAAGCGCCTGATCGCAAGTCTCAACAAACTGATTGAAGGCAGAATTTAATCCTAGGCTGAATCCGACTATCTGGATGTACTCAGCAAGGCCCTCAATCGTGTTTGCAGCAGCCGCAGCGAAATCCATTGCACTCAACTGTCCTTGCTGATATATTTGGAACTGCTTAACCACATCGGAAAACTGCAATGCTTCTGCACTAAACATGGATGTGAGATCAGAATTATGTGAGCGATAGTTATTAAGCACGGTGTTCCAATTACTGATGAGCTTATTCAACATAATAGCGTCTTTTGCCGCAGCATTCACGGCAACCGAATTGAGCTTATTCACAATCATTTCAATCTCCATCACTGGAAGGGCGTAAGTTGTAACAGCTCCGGGATGCCAGGTGAGAACCATGGTCTCATCAACGCATGTTAGTGTATCAGTGGTGTAGTTGACGTAAACTAAATATGACGTGAGTTGAAGTGGGATAATATGCATAGAATCGGTCACCCTTAAGTGCCTCGGAAACAATTATGTCGATTCCTCCCCCAATAATGACATCACTTGGGTGGCCCGCGGTAAACGCACTGTCGCCTGTGGAGAAGTCATAATTAAATGTGAAAGCGTATGAATAGTGGGTCTCGCTAGTGCGGGAAACTGTGACATCCGGGGCTATAATTTTGACGTTGCCTCCAACTGTAATGTCTTCATTGCCAGCACTCTCACCCATACCGAAACCCAGCGGAGCCTCAAGCATCTTCTGCTCCGATTTGAATTTAAATGTATCTTTAGTTTCTAAGTGGGATTCCATATCGAACGCCTGCATACCGTCAATAGATATCCCTGTGGTAAATGTAGAACCGGCAGAAATAGTTGTTTGGCTCATTCCTCCTGGTGGATCTCTCAAAATTAAAAAGATCAATGTGGGGTCAGTAGTCACGGGGTAGAAGTTCGGAACCGCAGATGAAATGGTGCCGAGAATCGGGATATATGCCTTGTAAGTGACATCAACAGCTCCTTCTGGAGAGTTTCGGGTCGCTACGATTGTGAATGGTAGAGCATATGGAGCACTAGGAAGTGGACTTGCGGCAGATATGCTATAGTTAAGATCTGGAGGCGCTGCCACGAGGTTCATGGAAGGCTTATCATAAGGTACGTTGCTATATTCGAACGTGGTGGGTGAGTTATAACCGCTTACAACATCTGATATTTCAACGGTAGCGTCAAGCACAACGAGATCGCGTACTGCCGAACCAACGTCGAGACTTAATAATTCTTTTACCGATAGCCAAGTCGGATTATTGCCAGTATAAGAAGGGTAGAGCTCAAACAATGTTATATTGAGCGGCCAAATTTGACCACTCTGGAGCATAGTCGTATTTTTGTTGTAGCACACTCTTCCCTCTCTGTCCGGAGAGGGAACAGATATTGCGAAATTTTCTGCACCAGAGATACTTATGCAAAGCCCGGAATGATAGACGAAAGTCGCAAATAAGTCAGAGGAGTTCAGCAGATCTGAGAAGATTTGAACCGAGAGCTGATCTGCAGCAGTAAGATAGCTATATGGGTCCATTGAGGGAGAGCACAGCGAATTAGAGAATCTGGGAGCAGGAACGGGATCGATGTATGGGAGTAGAGTTATCGAATAGTTCATTGCGGGAAGAAGGACGCTATTCGCTGAGTAAAATGGATCAAGGGCGATTGTTACGTTGAAATGGCATAGGGGGTCTAGTGCCTGAATAGAAAAGACCGATTCGCTTCCGAAAATTCTGTTGTGAGAGAGACCTCCGTAGAAGCCGACATGCGCGACGACATCAGAGGTAACCGTGTATTCGATCTGAATGTTGTAGATTGTATCGTTGGGGCTGAGGGAGACAACGGTCGGATCAACGCCTAAGACGGCAGTCTCCGAAATATTGGAGGCGGTTAAGGTTCCGTCCCAGAAGCGAATTTCGTCGAACGATCCTATAAACCCCGGAGTCGTCTTCTTCAAATCCCATCCGATGCTATTGAATTTCTCAGTGGGCCCCTTATTGTCAAACAGGGGCAATGTTGAAATACTCTGATTTAAAAATGAGCTCCCGTTCACGTAAATCCTCATCATCGCTGAAGAAGGGTCGACGACGACGACTAAATATGTATTGGTAAAACCCTGAAAGCCTTTCGCATTTAACGACAGATAGGCCTCTGGAGTGGTAGGATCACCGAATGAGTAGAGCACAGCGTTATCTTGAGTGTTGCTGTCGACGCTAAGCCACATCTCAATTGAAATGGCGTCTGCTACACCGAACCAACCAGGATTCAATGACAAGTAGGGTTGGGCAGCAGGGTTCGTGGTCTTACTGAAGATAGCGCAACTGTCTGATAGCGTGACTCCATTGTGAATCGCGGCGAAATCATTGCTGCTTATCACATCAGGGACTTGGCTGCTATCTGTGGCTAAAGTGTGATCAAAAGTAAACCTATGAATCATTTTTGCGATAGAATAGTGGCGTAAACTAGGACTGCTGGTTCGCGGCATCGCGGAGGGATCTCCGGTAGGTACTCCCGTCACCACTTGATTTTTTGAATGGAAAGACGTTGTAGTTTTGGTTGATGCTGTGGTTGCGAGTCTTCTTTGTGAATTCACTCCTGCAATTTTATAGTAGCTGCTTGCCCAGGAGAACCCGTTATACGGTGGAATGCGAATCTGAGCAGGCTCGCCAAGGGAGATCGAGAAACTGAACGTTCCATCGGAGGCTGAAGTTGTCTTCATTACCTGGCCATTTCCACGTGTAAGCTCTACGGGCACCCCCGGCAGGGGGCAAACTGCAGATCCAGTATTGGCGAAAAGGGTCGAACCGTAAACAATCGTTCCGGTATTGTCCGTAATTGTGAACAACGCAGAGCCGATAGAATGGCTAAACTTTTGCATGCCGACTGTGTCGAATGAGTGACTAATTACCATCCCATCGATAAGTGTTTCCTCGTAGCTAGGGGTAATCTCGAAGAACTCAATAAGATGGGTCCAGTGCCTATAGGCGAATAAATAATCAAAAACTATATACGAATACGGATTGTGCTTACGGATCGCTCACTCGGATCTCGCCAGAAAATTGCCCGAATACATCAGTGACAAGTGTTATCAAAGGGCAATACTGGGGGTTCGAGTCGCGAACTTTAGTTGTCCTATCGAGATGGCAGAAAGCAACACTTACACCCTGGACCCCACCTCCTGCCTTGTACTTAACTTCGCCACTCACTACTACCAGGAAGGGAATGCGATATGGGAACTTAAACATTTCTGTAGGCGCTAAATAAGTTTGGGAGCCGTTGGGAAAGGATTGGGTGGCGGAAATGGTGTACTCCATTATCTGCCCGACCGACATAGAGGAAATCTGGTCAGTAAAAGAAATCGGATTGGCTTTGCGGCCGCATCCCGCTTGACCGGTGGGAATGGTGACTACGTTTGTCTTCGACGCGTCATCACCACCAAACTCCCCCACAAAAATGTCGAATCTCGTTTCGCTTGAAGAGGTATCTATGAACGAGAAGGCGACTCCGTGCTGACCTAACTGAGGGTTGAGGTCGATAGGGGTTCCATCATAAATGAGCCCCACTGCACACTGATATGATGACGTTGAAGATGAAAAATCTCGGGGTAGGTTCCCAGGACTGCAGAGCGTGGCGTCGGTTGCTGTAGGAAAAGTACCTGGCGGACATTCAGAGTAGCATATGTGATCAATCTCCGCCGAGTTTTTGGCGCAGTATTCGACAGCGATGCAGTAAATTCGCTTATTGAGATATGTGGCGCTCGCGGGTATCAGATCTTGGAAGTTGGATAGGGCACCTGAGAGGGAGGCAGTAGCGCTGAACTCATCGTTTAGGTAGCCGTTCACGTAACCACATACTCGCTTAATAGGCGGAGAAGGGTCGATCTGCCATTGAGCAGTGATGATAGCCGAAGAATTTATCGAGTGATCGAATTCCCGGCATTCATCCAGGCTCCATGAAGGGACAGGGTAGGTAGCATTCATTGCGGTTACAGTGGCGACTCCTGAGAAAGCGCTTTATTTAAGCGCAAACAAATTAGAACACTCACCGCTTCCATCGAAAGTTCCAGTAGTATTAAAGTTGGAGAGCGCATCGCGAAACATGCTGCCGACCTCAACAAGGTTGCCCCCCAGCTCTGAGTAGCAGTAAGCCCCCAAATGGGCCGAACTGCACCAGAGTGGCAACTGCGTCATACCGGGGCTAAAGATAAGGCGATTTCTGAGCGATGTAAGCATTTCGGCGATGGTGATGTTTCCGTCGCCGTTCACGTCAACGCTAACATGGAGCAGATTATAGAGGTACGCTTCGACATCAATTGTTGCATATGCCGTGGCGTTAGAGGTGAACTGCCGCAGCTTTGCGTCAGCCTGGAAGAGCATAGAGCCTAGGGATGCTCCAGGGAGAAGGTTGCTGCAAGCACTGAACTCGCAGTTGGTCCCTGTGAAACCAGTTTGGCAAACACACTCACTTTTGCTGGCACCGATTGGCGATGTCCAATGATAGTAGGGAACAATGATGGTCGATGAAACACCATTTGCAACGGACTGACAAAGGCTGCATTGACTGGCCCCAGCATCAGAAAAATACCCTGCTCAGGTATCAAAAAATAGATTCTAAGCTGATTTTACGGAGTACCGGACTGGCAGGGAAAACATTGCGTCGAACCCCCTGGGGCATAGGTTCCTAGTATACACTTAATCACGATGAATTTGGTTTACCAAGTTAAGTTGTTACCCTGGGGACAAATGGAGCAGGGTGGTAAGCCAGTGGATGAAAACTCTCCAGGTGCACAAACTGGAATGACTGTCCACCGTTGATACGGATCCGACCCTGGATTATTTCCGAGATCGCACGTGTACATATATACCGAAGATGTGGTTCCGTCCAGACATTTACTGTAGGGGTTATTTGGATTGTAGATGTGGTGAGTGAGGGGGACGTAGACAAACTGCTGATTCGGATTGGTGACATTACTGCAAGGTTTCAGGGCAAGGTAGTCAGTTAGACTGCTATTCGTAGAGTAGCCATTACCAAGGTCGTCGAGGCACAAGTTCGTGGAGGGATTGTAGAGAGCCATTGAATTCGAATTGTACACAAACACAGTGGTAAGATTACTCAATTCGACGGGATAATCCTGTGTTACGCCTAACCAAGACGATTGGATTTTTTCGTTTTCTAGGGCAAATGGGAAGTCGTCATTTATACGCGAAAGATAGCACGTTGAGGAGCCAGGTAGAGAGGTTAGTCCTACATAGGGTAATAACACTCGGCTGCGGCTGAAAAAAGCACCTTTAGGGCAAGGCAGACAGCGAGACATCATGTTGCTTCCCGATACGGTCGACCTCGGCAGAAGGTATCCTTGGTTGCCACTAACAAAACCCCAGTTGAGGTTATTGATTGTCTTAAGCCAGCATGACTGGACCGAGGAGTTCGTTAGAGTGGACAAATCTATGAATTCTACCATCCCACAGTCACCATTGTCGAGACACTGCTGTATGCACTCGTCGTACGTTCCGTTGGCCGTGACCAAATCGTTCCCGTTGAAATCAAAGCCGATAAACGGGGTCTGCTGGTTCTGGTAGTAAGGATTCAGCAAAACTACGAGGGCATTGTCGAACTCATATTCAGCAATACTATATTTCAATTTGCAAGTGTAGGTTTCGGTAGACTGGAGTCCGCATAAAGGACCATCCTCGCAATTCACAACAAAGGCGGCGCATCCAGCGGTCGAAGCACACAAGCTCTCGCATTGGTCGATAGTTTGGTCTGAATACTCTCCGATTTTCAGCTGGTCGTAAGGGTCGAAGTCGATGTACTCGAGCTGAACTCTTCCCGGGAGGTAGGTGCCTACGACACGTGAGTTGGCTTTAAAGAGGTGAGCCTGAGTGAACCCACCGGCGGGGCAGACCAAGTAGTCGGTGGCCCCCTCATTTGGCTGATAGTGACCTGCGCAAACGAGCAATGAGAGCTTCGATGAGCGAGTGGAGGCGAGTACCTGCGGGAGGAGCGAGGCAGTTCGAGTTGCTATTATTATTGTAGGTGCCTGCGATGATTAGCCTATCGGTATCGTTGGATTAGGATGCTCACCCTTTGGACAGGGGTTGCAGCCATCGTAAGCGGACCAATAGAAGCCGGGACCGCAAGCAGCTGTTGTCTCCAATATGAGAAATAGTACAGACAAGAGCAGCAGCGGTCTCTGCACGTCGACAGGGAGGCGGGGAATGGGGAAGAAGCAGTCTGAGGCATCAAAAAGGAGACTGTCTCCAGCTAGGTAGGACAGGCGGCAGATTCCCCCTCCCTAGGCATGTCAGGGGAAGAAAAGAAAAAACAACACATCCTACCGGAGTTCGAGGTGAAGTGGTAGTATCAACAGTGGAGAATGATTCATCACGATCAACTTGTTCAACGACAGCAGCTTCTTTGTGAACAGCAGCTTCAGCTTCGTCATCTTCAAGAAAAGCTGTCTCTTTAAAAGCCGAGGCAGCTTCATCCAGAGTAGGTGTTGCTTCGAGGACAGCTCCCTCTTTGCGACAGCATACCTCCTCTTTATGAATAGCAGCAGCTTCAAGAACTGTATTTACTTCATGAAAAGGTTCTTCTTCAGAAACAGAAGCTTCTTCATCAAGAGCTGCCTCTTCAAGAGCAGCAGATTCAGTATTAAAAGCTGCGGCTTGAAACATGGCAGTATTTTTGAGTAAAGTTGCTTCTTCAGGAACAGAAGCATCGAGAACATCACTTTCAAGAACACCACCAGCTTCTTCAGGAACTGTAGCTTCTTTAAGAGCAGCTGCCCCAGCTGCTTTCTCAAGAACAGCACCCTCTTCAAGAGCAGCAGCAACTTCAGGAGTAGAAGCTTCTCCATCCAAAATTGCACCTTCAAGAACAGCTGCACCGTAGAGAACTGTAGCTCCTTCAAGGACTCCTTTCTCTTGATTTGCCTCAGTGGCGGAAAGCTTGGAAACTACAGATATAATTACGTAATTATTAATCAGAAAAAATGGCACCTTCATCACCCTTTGACACATACAAGGACTCAGGCTTCTTTGGTCCCTCAGAATCAACGGAGACGCCGAATGCTACCACTTTTCCTTCGGCAATGTCTTGAGCCTAATTTGACGGAATCAAAGGCGACCAGAGATCAAAGTATACGCTGTACCATAACATGTAATTGAGAGAGGCTTCTTTCAGCGAATCTGATCATTTCGAACCCAACCTCATCGCCCGATTCACGATTGCTTAACCCGATTCCTCTCTCAGCAGCGGAATGGGGCTTTTCACATGGAAGTTGCTGTCG
>JAKBSX010000092.1 GCA_021844725.1 Actinomycetes bacterium
CTCCTTAATGTATCCATGGCATTGCCTCTTTGGGGAGTTTTGCTGTCAGCATCCGCACTAGAGGTATAACCGGAGTTGCTGACGATCTCGCTGCGCGGCCCATTTCCGTGGGATCCAGGTTATGCGAACTAGCAAGCAAAGAAATCGCTTCAGCGGCGGAAGCCGGAATCAAACCCAGTCTGGCCTGAGCTTGGGATAACGAACACTCAACTTCCACCATTTTCTGGACCCAATTGGCTGCTGAAGTAACACGAGCTATCTCGTCGGATACGAGGACAGGCTCAAATAGACCTTCCGGATCTGCCATATGCCTTGATATCCCCCTAAAGCTAATTAATAATTACTAATTAGACGCCAAACTGGATAAACTGTGTCTCCGGTCCTAAATCGGAATCCTGAAGCCTGACGTCAAACCGATATTTCCCACCAGACTCAGAAACAGCTATAAGAGTATTTTTTGCCTTCGGATCATCAATCACATTAAGCAACGGATCTTTGCTATTCGCCTCTGCCTCGTCGCTAAAATAGATCCGGCTAAACGCTGGCTTTAAAAGACCTCGGGCAAATACGACAACCGCAATATGAGGTGCCTGCAGTTCGCCGTTTGCTGCCACTACTGCACCAGGTTTAATGGTGCGAATTTCATAGCCACCATTATCATCGGTAAGCCTGCGCGCAAAGCCGCTCCACGACCCGGCGCATTCAGGTGGAAATTTGCCATTTTCATCTGCCTGAAAGACTTCAATCATCGCATCCGGTACGGGGTTTCCGCCGCCATCGTATACCACCCCATGCACAACTATTGCATTGGGATGTCCTTCTTCAACTAACTGCTCAGTCGCGATCCAATCCATGCCGAACCGAAAAAACGGACCAATCGTTTGAGAGGGAGTAACTTTTAGTTCGCTATTGCTCATTTTGCCTCCGGGGTAGGATTGGGTCCACCAAGTACGATATCCCAGCGATAACCTAGTGCTATGCCTGAAATTGTAAGATCCCAGTCAAAATCCGAGATCAATCTAGCCAAAACCTTCTTGTCCCTTATAGAATTGGCAATTGGATCTGAATCCATCGTCGGATCCCCAGGGAAATACATCTGAGTAATCAGCCGTTGATCAAACGCCGTGCCAAAAAGTGAAAAATGGATATGAGCGGGACGCCATGCGTTCGGATGGTTTCCCCAGGGATACGCTGCCGGTTTGATGGTTGTAAAACGATAAACGCCATTGCTGTCTGTGAGAGTCCTTCCTCCACCAGTGAAGTTAGGATCTAACGGAGCATCGTGGTCATCAAGCTTATGGGCATACCGGCCAGCTGAATTGGCCTGCCAAATCTCAATCAATTGATTGGCAATTGGCTTTCCCCTCGAATCAAGCAGTCTTCCAGAAACAATTATCTTTTCTCCAATTGGCTGCCCCTGATGCTGGGCCGTAAGATCATTATCGTTTGGTCCAATCCGTGACTCTCCGAATACCGGAGCGTGAAGTTCCGTATCCCCAGGCCTTATTATCAGAGGATTTCTATTTGGACCCCTGAGTCCTGTGCTTTGATAACCCGGAAAGTGATACGGGGGATCAACACTCTCCAGGGGCTGTCCAAGGATGCTACCCATTTCAGTCTCCTTTTCAAACAATTATCTACCTATTTCCCAGCTGACTTCAGCGATCTAATTGCTTCCAGTTCCTCTTTACTGGGAGGTTCAGTAACTTTTATTTCCTCTGCAACTCTAAGGTCCCAGCCAGTCTTATTTTTTACAACTGTAGCAATTTCAACATTTGGATGCACTTGAGTCAGCACTAGCTCCTTCGTGAAAGGATCGGGCTCCAAAATACCAAGATCAGTTATCACTATGCTCGGACCCCCACCCCTCAAACCCAGCTTAGCCCGATCTTGTGCTCCGCTACCGTACCCAACCGATGTGATAAATGGAATCTGGTCGACAAATGATTTGGTGGACTGGCGCAACATTATTATCACGTCCTTACAAGCGCCAGCTATTTCTGGCGCACCTCCCGCACCCGGCAGCCGCACTTTTGGAGTTTTGTAGTCTCCTATCACAGTGGAATTCAGGTTCGCGAATTTATCAATTTGAGCCGCACCCAAAAATCCGACATCGATTCTTCCCGGCTGCAATAGATAATTGAAAATCTCCGGCACCGAAACCACTGCGTCTGCCGTTTCGGCTAATTCGCCATCACCAATCGAAAGTGGAAGCACTGTCGGCTTTGCCCCAAGAGTGCCACTTTCATATATCATTGTCAGGTTTGGGGCATGAAGCCTTCGGGCCAGGTTGGCTGCTTTGGACGGCAACCCAATACCAATAAAACAAACTTGACCATCTTTGAGCTGCCGGGCTGCCGCGATCGACATCATCTCGTCGCTGGTGTATTGCAATTGTTCTACCATTGGAATCCTTTAGCTTCTACTGTGCTGCAATTATCCATGCTTACCCATCGCCCTTTAACACATTTTGCTCAATCCAGGCCAGGAATCTATCTTTGTCTCTGCTGATTTCATCCCATGCAATATAAAAATCGTTATCCCGTTGGTAGTAGCCGGCAGCGTAGGAGGGCTTCGAGCCACCAGGAACTTCAGCTACCGCGGTTACCAACCAGCTGGGAAGAACAACGTCTCCAGGATGCGGTTTTAATTCGTCAACAATTTCCTCAACCGTTACTAAAGACTTCTTACCTGAGAGAACCGCCTCTTTTTGAATACCGGTGATTCCCCAAAGCTGTACGTTGCCCTTGCGATCGGCCCTCTGAGCATGTATAACCGATAGATCCGGATTGACGGCAGCTACGGCAACTAATTCCTCTCCGGTGAAAGGACAGGTTATCGGAGCCACAGTAGGGGAGTATTTCTCAAGCCCGGTTCCCTTATAACCTCGCATTACCGCAAATGGAAGACCGGAAGCTCCAGCTACGAACCTGTTTGTGAGCCCGGCGTGAGAATGCTCATCGATTTCAAGCTTAGATGGCCAACCATTTTCGATAGCGTCTCGAAATCTGTGCAAAGAACCGACTCCGGGATTGCCGCCCCAGGAAAAAACCAGCTTAGATACGCATCCCATACCTATCAGCTGGTCGCAAATCAAATCAGGGGTTAGTCTGACGACGGTTAGATTCTTAAAACCCTGCCTAATTATTTCATGTCCGGCAGCCATTGGGATCAGGTGCGTGAACCCCTCCAGAGCTACCGTGTCGCCATTATTTAAAAGGGTTCTGATACCCTCCTGCAGTGATACGATCTCTGCCATTCACCCACCTTATGACATCATTGTTTCAATTTATAAAATTTATGCTAAGTGCTCTACTGTACAGATAATTATTCCGCAACACGAAGCTCAACAGATCTTATAAACTTGGGACGACCCTTAAGATAATTCCTGGCAATAAAATTGTCAATCTTGGGCCTTCTTTTGCCCAAGGGTGCAAACTTCCAGTTCGCACCTCAAAGAGCATCAAATTGTCAAATCGACATTCAGGATCGAAATCGAATTCGCCAAGTCAAAAATCCACAAGTAAGATATCTCTCTGATACGAGAGCCTCTAAGCATCCTGGAAATGTGAGGAACCACAATGAGAGACGCTGTTATATGCATGCCACTGCGAACCCCGGTAGGAAGATTTGGGGGAATATTAAGCTCGGTTAGCGTCGAAGACCTGTCTGCAGCAGTCATTGCTGGACTCGTGCAGAGAACGAAAATCAGTGCTAGTGATATCGACGATATTGTCTTTGGACAAGGTTATCCCAATGGTGAGGCTCCAGCCCTCGGAAGAGTGGCGGCTTTAAACGCTGGCCTGGGAATAGGAGTTCCGGGATTCCAGCTGGATCGACGTTGTGGTTCGGGACTTCAAGCAGTTATCATCGCGGCGATGGAGGTACAAACCGGAGCTGCGGAACTTGTAATTGCCGGAGGTGCAGATTCGATGTCCCAGGCTGAGCATTATGCGCTGGGATTGCGAAAAGGGATCAAAGGTGAGTCGTTGTCACTCCATGACCGTCTTGCTAGGTCACGGATCGCAGCTGGCGGGAAAAATTATCCAGTCCCCGGTGGGATGATTGAAACTGCAGAAAATCTGCGGCGTGAATATTCCATCTCTAGACAGGCGCAGGATGAACTGGCCTATCATTCGCACATGAGAGCGGTTGCGGCTCAGAAAGACGGAAAATTCGCAAATGAAATTGTTCCAATACCTGTAGAACAGTCTAAAGGTGAGCCTATCCTTGTTGAGGTTGATGAGCATCCGAGAGCTGACACCTCAGTCGAACAACTTGCCAAACTTCGGCCAATACGAGGACAGATAGATCCTGAGGCAACTGTGACAGCTGGAAATTCCAGTGGCCAGAACGACGCGGCGGCAGCCTGCATCGTTACCACACCCGAAAGAGCCGAGAAACTCGGACTAAACCCAATCGCAAGGCTTGTTTCATGGGGAGTGTCCGGCGTCGAACCGGCAAGAATGGGAATAGGACCGGTTCCTGCCACTGCCAAAGCACTCAAACTTGCGGGTTTAGAGCTGAAAGACATGGATCTAATCGAGATAAACGAAGCATTTGCCGCACAGGTTTTAGCAGTCCAGAAAGAATGGAACTTTTCCGAGAGCGACCTTGAGCGAACCAACGTAAACGGTTCAGGAATTTCCCTGGGTCACCCAATCGGAGCCACAGGAGGCAGGATCCTGGCAACAATGCTCAATGAGATGGTACGCAGAAATTCCAGATATGGTCTCGAGACAATGTGCATCGGCGGCGGGCAGGGAATAGCCGCCGTATTTGAAAGCGTTTTGTGACCTAAAGCACATATTCAACCACACTTAGCCACAATTTAGTCATTATCTCATCCAAAGTGAGTTTCTTCACGAAATTGACAAGCTAGGAGACCTGTTTTGTGACAATTTTCTCGATTATTAGTACCAAGTGACGGAATACATTTCTGCAAAGTAGATACAATGTCAATGCGTACGATAATGAAACGCTTATAGTAACAGGCTAATCCAATCGATAGAAAATTGTTGAGGGGGAGTATTTAGACCAAAAAAATAGGGCATGCTCACTAGTTACCAGAAAGTGACAATTGGGTGAGGGTTATTAGTATTAGCACAATCTTTTTTATAAACGATTGAAAAATACAATAATTAATTACACCGTATACCAAGGAGAGGAACCGATCAGATTGTTTGGCGCCATTTGTGCAAAGGAATCAGGCTTGGTGAATTCAAGTTCGCTCACGTAAAAGGTAATCTCGTTATAGATGGGCTGAGTGCAATATTTACATAAGTAAGGTTGGGATAACCTCACAATTTTGTTTGAAAGTTCTTGTTGCTGGAAATACCAGTTCCTAAGGCGGTCTTACGCCCGCTTGTAGAGTTCGCAATCCAAAAACGAGCTTTGAAACTCATTAATTGCAATGGTGGAAATCGATGGGGTAATTGCTGACAAACCCCGCAAATGGAGTGATTTGGGGATGAAAGCGTGACTGAAGCGCTAAATATTATTTTCGGTGGAATTGTAACAGGGTGCGTCTATGCACTTCTAGCCGTAGGATTCAGCCTGGTTTTTAGTGTCACAAGAGTTTTGAACCTGGCCCAAGGTGTATTCGTGACAGCTGGGGCCTTAATTATGTTCAGCCTTACCCAGCATGCTCACTTGAGTTTGGCTGTAGCCTTCATTGTTGCCCTTGTACTGCTTGTGGCTATTATGTCGATACTGACATGGGCACTTATAAGACCTGCTATGGAGAGGATTTCACATAGCAGCCTTTTGATGATGATGGGAGGTCTTCTAACTGCCTTTCAAGGTATCGCGTATCTGATCTGGGGTAGCAATCCTTATACATTGCCCTCCTTTACCAGTTCTAAGCCGATAACTTTATTTGGAGCTGACATTACCAGTCAGGACTTCTGGGTGATTGGCACCGCTGCCGTGGCGGTATTGGCCTTATATTGGCTACTTTATAAGACTCGTTTTGGCTCTTCATTGCGAGCGGCCTCTGAGAACGAAACTGCGACCAAGCTGATGGGTATCTCCGTTGCTCGAGTAGTCATACTTGCCTTCGCCCTGGCCACAGCTTTGGGTGTAGTAGCTGGAGCAGTAATTGCGCCAACCACCTCTCTTGACTTCTCATCAATGGCCAGCTTTACCAACGATGGGTTGATCGCAGTGACAATTGGTGGGCTTGGATCAGTTTTTGGCGCAGTCGCTGGTGGACTGGTATTTGGAATCCTGACAGCACTGATAACAGGATACGTGTCGTCGGTATTTGGCTCAGCTATCGCTCTGGGAATCCTGATCCTGCTACTGGTGGTCCGACCCGAGGGGATACTCTCCCGTCGAAAAGGACGGAGAACCGATACCGCGGAGAAACGGTCAGGACGTCCTGAACTAAAACTAAAAGTACCTTCAAGCTGGACAAAAATCGGCTGGACTGTACTTGCGATATTCCTGGCAATTGCACTTCCCAAAATGTATGCTGCCTCAGGGACTCTTCACACAATCGACATAGTTGGGATATTTGCACTTACTATTGTGGGCCTGGAACTTCTGACTGGAGTGTCGGGTCAAGTCAGCCTGGGTCAAGCGGGCTTTATGGCGGTCGGTGGATATACCTCTGCGCTGCTGACTGTAAATCACCACGTCGCTCCGATATGGGGACTATTGGCCGGGGTGGCGCTTTCGCTGGTTGCCGCGGTCATTTTGGGACTGGCCGGATCAAGAGTGCGAGGAATGTATCTGGCAGTTGTTACATTGGCGTTTGGAATTTTCATACCGGCGGTAGTCACTGGCATGGGATCAACAGGAGGGCCGTCAGGAATTACCGGTATTCCATCCTTCTCGCTATTCGGGTACAGCTTTGATACTGACACCAAATTTTTCTATCTTATCTTCGTTCTTGTAGGGATCTCGCTGTACTTCAGTTCACGCCTTATAAAAAGCCATCGTGGAAGATTGCTCAAGGCTATGAACGAAGACGACGTAGGAATTTCAGCAATTGGTCTTGATACCCGCAAAACAAAGATCGTCGTCTTTATCGTGAGTGCTGTAATGGCCTCTGTTGCCGGTTCGCTGTACGGAGGATTCTTTCACTTCCTTTCGCCTGGTATGGTAGGTTCAGCTGTATCGCTGCAGATCATTACTATGTTGGTGGTTGGAGGGACGGTAAGCAGACTGGGACCACTTATTGGAGTAACCCTTATCACCTTCCTTCCAAATGTTTCGCAGTCTCTCAAGAATGCCGGACCAGTGATAGACGGCCTCTTGCTGGTTGTATTCCTCCGCTACCTGCCGGATGGCCTGATTGGAGTCCCAATGCGGGCGATCAACTGGTTGAGTGAAAAAACAGGCATTAGTAATAAGGTGGAGCAGGCTGAACTGGCATACGTCGCTGAGTCAGACCAGGAAATTGAGAAAGCACCCACTCCGAGTCCCGTGATTGTAAGCGAACCAGTCGGGACAGATAAATCATCACAACCACGAATCGCGCTCAGTGTTTCAGGAATTTCAAAGAGTTTCGGTGGAGTTATGGCTGTACGTGACGTAAGTTTCGACCTTGAAGAGGGCACCATTGGCGCACTAATCGGTCCAAACGGAGCCGGGAAATCCACTTTATTCAATCTGATAACGAACCTCTATATACCCGATAGCGGAACCGTAACGCTTTGGGGAAATGTCCTTCCAGTGACACGCCCATATAGGGCTGCCGAGCTAGGCCTGTTCAGAACATTTCAGACATCGCGAGTATTCGAGCAACTAACGGTAGTCGATAACGTGCTGTTGGGCGGGACGAGATTGTCAAGTAGCGGGATCCTCAGTTGTGGACTTGGAACTCCCGGAGCACGTAAAGAGGAGAAAGAGCTCCGTGAAAGAGCAATGAGCATACTTGTGGCAGTTGGACTTGGGCAACAGGCCTATGAACCTGCAGGAAACCTCCCACTTGCGGCTCAAAAACATCTTGATCTCGCTCGTGCGCTTATGTCAGGTTCTAAAGTTCTAATGCTCGATGAACCTGGTGCAGGTATGAACGATGTTGAGACTGAGGAACTTGGATCAATGCTTCTTGCAATCAGAGATGCCGGACGAACCATATTGGTGGTGGATCACAATATGGCTCTGGTAATGGGTATTGCAGACAAAGTCACGGTAATGGATACAGGACAAGTAATAGCAAGCGGATTACCGGCAGATATTCAGAGAGATCCAACAGTCATATCGGCTATTTTGGTCACAATTTTT
>JAKBSX010000093.1 GCA_021844725.1 Actinomycetes bacterium
TGGTTGTTGTGCTAGTCGTTGGAATCTGTGTTGAACCGGACTTTTTAGAAGAGAAATCAATTTCTTTCCTTTGCAGAACATTTTATTGTTTAGTGATTGATGACAGACAGCGATCGGAAAAAACCTCTGCAAATTGTAGTACTCCAAAGAGAAGCGGGCACGACAATTTTCAATCATGCCCAACTATTCTACTAGTATATTATGCGTGGTTCATTAATACCGTTTGTCAGGAATGTTCAGAGGTGTTGAAATGAAAATTGCCGGGTATCGAAAGGCCTCTGCCGCATTGATACTTTCACTATTGGTGTTTGGAGTGCTTTTTCTCATCGCAACATTCCCATCGATATTTCAAGCGAAACCGACCGACCATCAAATTGAAGTTGCATCAAATTCTTCTACATCGGGTGCTTACTTTAATCACATGGTTGTCATTTTGATGGAAAATAAGGGCTATTGTGAAATAATCACGACTTGTGGTGGAACCAGCACTTATGAAACCCAATTAGCTCAGCAATACTCAATCACCGGTAGTTGCCAGACCGATAGCTCTTGCTCAATTGGTGGATACACCGCGATTACTCATCCGAGCGAGCCAAATTATGTAGCACTATTCAGCGGTTCTACTCAAGGACTGTCAAGCGATGGAGTCTGCTGCTATCAATATGGAGCAAAAAATCTCGTTGACCTGTTTCAAGGCGCCGGTCTCAGCTGGAAAGCTTACGCCGAGGGGGCCACGAATAACGAGACATGCAACTTCATGCCACCAAGAGCTGGAGATCATTTTCCATTCTTGGACTTTTCCGACATGAACACACCTTCTAGGTGTGCCAATCTTATTTCAACGACTGCATCTAACGACGGCACCGCCGCGAGTGGGGATTCCAGTTTTCTCTCTGCTCTCAATACTCCGAGCGGGTGGGCAAACTTTTACTGGCTCACTCCAAACGATAATGACAATGGTCATGATACTGGCGCAGCCTATGCTGATAGCTGGCTGTCGATCATCGTTCCTCAGATACTGAATAGCGCGATGTTCAAGAACTCTCGCTCTTTGCTCTATATAACATATGACGAAGGGAACGGCAACTATCCTAATGATTACATCTCCACAATACTTGCGGGACCAGTTGTGAAACAGGGCTACGTAGGCTCGCAGTCATACAGTCATTACTCCTTCCTATCTACTCTTGAAGCGAACTGGGGTCTTACCTCTCTCACGTCGAACGATGGCGGAGCTAATGCCATGACTGAATTCTTCAGCTCGGCACTCGCTACCACTTCTTCAAGCATTCAAACGTCCTCTGTAAGTACTACAACAACTCCACCATCGACAACAACGGCCACCACAACTAGTTCTACCAGTTCCTCTGTTGCTGGATCACCGACAATAACAACGGAATCCTCTTTTCCCAACGGCGCGGCATTCAGCGGAATATACGTCGAAGTTCAATCCGGCGGTACGACGATAGCTTCGGGTTTCACTCCTCTCTCATTCAATACCACACCTGGAGTCGCATATGAAATTTCAGTCTACTATTCTCCTCCATATAGTTATGGGAACGTCTTCTTCGATTATTGGAACACCGGCAGCACGAGGAGCAGCATAACCGTAGCCCCTACGAGTACCACAACATACACTGCTTACTACAGCGAAGCTTCAAGTTCTTCTTCGACTACAACTGCGGCAACAACTACATCAAGTTCGACGACAACTACGATTCCAACGACTAGCACAACAACCACCATTTCTACAACTACCACTCAGCCGCATCCACCGCCAACAACTACAACTTTTACTACAACCATCCACGCAACAACCACTAGCACCACCTCCACGACCTCGGTAACATCCGCACAATCTTCGACAACCAGTCGAGCTACGAGCACAAGCACTTCCACTACAGTTCAAACTAGCCGTAGCAGCACAAACTCGAATACTCACACAATCACATCGAGCAAGAGCTCAAGTACCTCTTCCAAGACTTCGAAAGCGACAACAAGTTCAACATCGCCAACTACGGCATCTACAGCTTCGTCCAATGCTGTAACGGCCCAGAGTACGAATCAAACAACTTCGAGCTCGTATACATCGACTATTTCTCATTCTCAAAGTTTCCATTCGGGTTCCAGTAGCGCTAGCTCAACAGTCTCATCTGAATTGAGGCAATCTTCGAATGGACTCGAGTTATTCTTGGCTGTTGCCATAGTCGTGATGATTAGTGTAGGTTCCATCGTTGCCATACTAAGACGTCGTAAACATTAGTTTCACTTTCGGTTTCTCCAATAGTCTTAGAACCGGAACCCGCTTGAGGCATAGGTACTATTCGGCCACGGTTAAGTCAAGGGAATAATCTTCGGGCTGATTTCATCAACCTTTCTTTCAGTAGTCGTTCAGCCTGTCTAAAGGAACGTGGAGAGTTGGATGGTCTAGTGGTTATCTTCCATCCGGCAAAGAGTCCCAAGAACACTATCATGGCAATGATACTTGTCGCAACAATCCGAAGGAAAGTGTTAACCCATGATCCGTGAACAGCAGAGTCAGATGAAATCTCAGGAACCGCAGAATTCGAAGAATCAGTTGAGGTTTTTGAAGTTACTCCAGTGGACGCGCTCGATTCGGTCGCTTGGCTTGTTGGCTGAATCGTCGTAGTTAGAGGTTGAGTTACGGTCCTAGTTACCGTGGTGGTACGAGTCGATGACTCTGTAGAGCTTAAGGAGGTGCTGCTAGTCGTGACTTCCGGCGAATATGAAGAGATTGCGCTTTGAGAAGTCATCACAGTCTGGGTTGAGGTTTGAGTAGAAATTTGTCTAGTCGTAATAGAACTAGTACTGGAAATAATTATGGGTCGTGATGTGGTACTGGCAGAAGTACTCGAAATTGTAATCTGAGAGGTTTGTATAATATAGTACGCGTCCAGGACCGCGCTGGCAGTTGGGCTGAGAGTGATGCTGTTATTGGATGTGCCAGTATTCCAATGACTGAATATCACGTTCCCATAACTGTAAGGAGGATAGTAGTACAGAGTAATGTTGTATTTTACTCCCGGCGTAGCAGTGAATGAAAGTGGAGTAAATCCACTATCAACCAGAGTGCCACCAGAATCAACTTTGACATAGATCCCACCGAAAGGGTTACCGCTCAGTGAATCGGATTCCAACGTTATTGCTAATGTTCCACCGGCTGTTGAACCCTTGGTGGTTGTGGAAAGGCTTGTCGTTGAAACAGAACTAGACGTCGTCGTGGCGGAAGTTACTTGGACGATGAACTCGGGTGACAGATACTGCTTAAAGACACTCCACGCAGGTTTCGGAGTCAAGTTCGAATTGAACAATCCGTCTAGCGAATCAGTTGTTGGTTGCCCGTAGTCTGCCCAGTTATATGCAAATACTCCTTGGATGTGCGGGGTAGACTCCATTAAATTCATGAACTGTTGATAGTAATTAGCTTGCTGCGTGGGATTAGACGGGCTCGAACTACCCCAGCCCCACTCATCAATCACCATCGGTTTTTGAACGATTGTGTAGACTGAAGAGAGATCAGTCTGAATCAATTGCCCCAGAGTTCCGTTAGACCATGGGGTTAGGCTGCTGGGTAACAAGTAAGGAGTCCCCCATTGAACGCTGCCGCCCGTGTAGATATGCATCGAAACTGCCGAGAACATATCAGCAGCAGTAAGGCCAGCGGCAGAGTCGTTTAAGGCCCAGAGCGAGGAGAGCCAGTTCAGTATGCCGTTCTGAAAATCGTAATTGTCAAGCGGCCATGGCCAAGCTAATGTGGGGCCGATGAGGATATTGTTAGGACTCACTGCTTTCAAAGCTTGGTACGTAGGAACAAGATACTGGAAATATTGTTGAGGTGTCCACGCGCTAGGTTCCGACCCACCGCCGGCGAGATTTGGCTCATTTAGGAATTCCCATGAGGTAATGTAGGGATACTGCTTTGCTGCATAAGAGACTAAATCATACCACTGCGTTGTCGTAAGATCCTGAACACTTCGGACATTGGAATATGACGAATTGAGAATAAACAGATTTTCGTTCAAAACCATCAAGATATTGATTCCTTCCTCATGGATCATGGGAGTATTTGAGTTAGGTCCGTACTGTCTTATCCACCGTAAGCCCTGATTAGATAGACTGTTGATGAAACTCTGAGGTGTGGGATAATTGACGTTCAGACCAATCTGAGAAATGGATCCCTGCGCAGCTGCAGAGTGATAGGGAAGAGCAAATGATGATGATAACAACAGAATCACAATCAGTGCCCTAATAAGTTTTGGTCTCGCAGTTTGCATGCGAATCTGCCATTGGTATAAACGAGCACCAATAGTGATTAAAAACCCACTGCGGATACGATACCTAAACTAGTTAGGTAATCTGGGTACTTCATGAAATTACATCTACAGCAAACTGCCTTACTACTATTGGATCTTTCTAACGCAGTAAACGATTCTAGAAAACTGCAAAACCTTGTTCTGTGTGAAGCTTGATTACAAATCCCTGTCAGGGTTTGTAGCTTGTTCCCTTAACAACATGAGACAAAGCAAACCTGTTATGCGTCTTCTTGTGATCAGGTAGACTGCGATGTGAGCTGTTTTGAATAAAAGATGTAGTTGCGCTTCCAAACACACAAGCTGAAAGATCAGCTTATTCCAACAGTTGAAATTGTCAAGGCAAGAAAAATCATACTGCTTGCACCTGTCACCTTTGACTAGGAAGCGGTCGCTGCGACACTTTTCCCTCTAAATTTCCAGCTTCCTCAAGTGATTCCAGAGTACGCCTGACTTTTGATATTCTGTATGAGTGTATAATCCCACGTGTCTTGAGATCAGACAAGTCAAGATATCTCTTGGAGGTGAATTCAACTATTCGTTCTGAGTTGCCCTCGAGGGGGATCCCCATTCTCGACATCACGTTGTCGAACGTCTCTAGTGCGCTCACCAAAACAGTGTACTCATACTCAACTTCCCAACTCAGCTGTGACGATGACACGTGCAATCTCCAATATTTGCGGCGTCGTATTTGAAAGCTTGACCTGATTTGTTGGGAATTTTGTTACAGAAAATTCAGCAACAGTAAAAAGGTTGAAGGGCCAGACATTCTCATTAGTAATTGTACATCGGGAAGATAGGTCGAACAGACGCCATAAGGTCACACGTTGAATTTTGTGCTCAATTTCTGAAAATCGGCAGGCCTTGGGTATTTTTTCGTCATACAAACCTTTCCATTGATTTCACGGTCTCTTGATCAATGAGGCAAACTCTCAGGCAAGTCTTATTTTACTGATTTCTTCTGCAAGATACGCAACGCATCGAAAAGGGACGAGACGCAACTTGAATCTGAAAATCGTTTGGTATGCTCTGGTTGTCACATTGGTTTTGTGTCCGGTTGCAATGCTGCCTTTCGATGCCTCGGCGGCTACTCAAAGCGATCTGTCACAAGCAAATGTTGCTATCGAGAATGCATACACTGCACTATATAACGCACAAATTAAGGATCACGCAAACGTATCCGCTCTAACTGCTCAATTGAACAACGCCACCCAACATGTGAACGCTGCTATTGCCGAAAACTCCACAAACCCTACCATGACAAATTCCGATCTTGCCAGCGCGGTATCAATTGCAAGACAAGTGAGTAGCGAAACAGGGGCAGCTTCCGACTCTGGTTTGAGAGAGCACTTAATTCAAACATATGTCTCGATCCTCGAGACTATCGTGATTTTGGTCGATGCGATTTTGATTTTCGTGGTTTCAAGTTTAATTCATCGTTGGTGGTGGATGGACGCGCATCGAAATTATAAAGTAAAATTGAAGAGAGGTCTGAACGTCAAAAACATTGGTATTCAGCAACGGCAATCTGCTCGAATGGGATTATCGCTTAGTCGTGGCGCAAGGAAAAAACTCTACGTGTCTGTCTTGGTTCTTGTTACCATAATACTCATTCTTGCGGCACTTCAACCGATTTTTTCACCATTCTCAAGTGTTCAAAGAAATTCCCAACTTGGATTACTTGGACCGAATGAGACTGCTAGTAACTATCCAACTAACGTTACGGTGAATCACCCTTTCGCCATTTACGGATACTTGGCAAATGAAGAGGGTACTTCGCAATACTATAACGTTATGGTAAAACTTGGCAACCAAACCACGTTGATTAATAGCTCGGCTCCAGCTAATGCGCCAATAGTCACGGAGTATTTTCACGTTTTGAACAATAATCAAACGTATATCTTTCCCATGAATCTTTCAATCAGCCAAGCAGGAACAGGCAAACACTTGATCTTCGAGCTTTGGTCTTACCAGCTTACAAGTTCTGGCTGGAAATTCGTGTATACCGGCATCTTCGACCAGCTTACGCTCAACGTGGCTGCGCCACAACAATAGTGAATTTAAAGTGACAGACGAAAGTTCAGATGGTTCAGGATACAAAAAATTCCCAAACAGTAGAAAGAGCACAGGACCCCATTCCGAACGTGGAAACGTGGATCGCGATATTCGAGAAGAAATACTGCAACGAATTGCCGAAAACCCAGATATCAGACTATTGGACCTCGTTGAAACGATCTCCATGTCAGGTCATCACAAAAAATCCAGAGTCGCTCGTAATCTAATGTCTTTGGAAGATGAAGGAATCATATCATTGTCAGAATCGCAAACTTGTGAGACGATTCTCCAATTTGCGTTATCTCCGGATTCGACTTGGTTTTTGACATCTGTTGCGGCCATTTCAGTATCTCTCGCACTGGTATTTGCGCCCATAGGTCTGTTTTCTATTTACTCAGAACCGGTATTATACCTCAAGTATCTCTTCGGAAGCGTCTTAGTCCTTTTTCTTCCGGGCTATGCCCTGATGGAGGCGCTCTATCCTAACAGATCTCCTTTCGACGATCTAACGAGATTCACTCTGTCCTTCGTAATGAGTATTGCAATAACAGTCTTCGTTGGTCTGATTTTGGGAGATAGTCCACTGCGATTGGAGACTGAATCGATAGCTCTAGCTTTAGCTCTTTTTGTTGTAACCTTTCTGGTTATTGCGCTCAAAAGAAAATATGACTATTATTATATCACTCACCGTTTCAATCCCAAGTCCGCTTGAGTCTAGTCAACGTTCCTTTCTAAGAAATTCCCATCCGACGAAACAGACAAATGACACAGCGAAGGCAAAGACCGCGACCACATCCTCAGGTATGGGAATATAGATGGAAAGCGTTTGATATTGATGCGCAAAATCATAGATCAGATTATCAGCAACCACATAGCCCCACAAAATAAGAGAGTATATCCAGGTTCCTTTTAGGACAGAACGAACAAAGTCACTCATGTTTTCAAATGATTCTTTCCCATATATTAGTTGGAAGCATCTGTTCTGCTTGTAAAAGCTTCATGCAGGATGCTCGGCGCTGACTGTTCCGTCTATATCGATTAAGAATATCTTCAAATCTTTGTCGCCAAATGTCTCTTCAAGAGGACGCAAGAACACGTAGGTAACAAGCTGGCAGCTTTCTTTCTGGATTGTTGAGCTTAGAGAACCTCATATGACACGCCATTTCTTGATCGACCTAGTAGTCTTTCTACGCTAATAAATAACATAACCTATGATTGTTCGAATTCTTTCTACGAGAACCGAGTTATAGTAACGATGTGGTTGATGAAGATTACTGTGGCAGCGAGTAAACAATTTTCAGTATATCACGATCGTACAAGCCCCAAGGACAACTTTTCTGCAAATGCTAGTGTGCCTAGAATAGGTAGCCAGTCAGCTGGAAGCTCTTTGAGATTGCACTCGGGGAATTATGCAAAATAGATTCCGGTTTGATTAGCATTGATTTTCTTGTCAATTTCGGTCAGCGTGAAGTGTGATGTAAGAATGAGTAATTGCATTGAGCGCCGGAACTGTGAGTCCAACGGAAAATGTTCGATACGAATATTGGAATGATCAAGGATGGACGATTCTTACTATCCTATCCCGACTCGATTCTTGAGGCTTTGACGACCCTTCACGCACAGGATGAGTGATGTCGTTGCGAGGGCAACTGCGAGAACAAGTATCGTTGATCCGAGAAAGATTGGGTTTGCAAATGCCACTGCGGGAATGAAACCGAGTACAGCCCCATGATGCTTGCCCCCATGTCCAAGTGGCAGTGGTGTTTGTGTCGCGGTAGTCGAAGTAGTTGTGGAAGATGTTGAAGCTGGTGGATCATAGTAAGCAGTGTACGTGGCGCTGTGAAGTTC
>JAKBSX010000094.1 GCA_021844725.1 Actinomycetes bacterium
GGCTTGCCTCTGATATCTGGCTCCGGTTGCTCTTCAACAAACAATTTAATTTTCGCGTTCAACGTCTCCACCGCTTCTTTCTCGATGCGATTAATAAGATCGGCGCACGTGGGAATATCCTGGATGAGCCCGATGACCTGGCCAGCCGTCCACACCTGCAGAGCTAGTTAGACCGTAGGATCAGAGAAATTGATCGAGAAACACGTACGCCATAATCCTTGTCACCATTCAAGAAGACTTGTCGTCCACGTTTCCCACTTACAAACGGAGCTACCTCCTCAAACTTCCCGGTCGTGCTCTCCTTCTCAATCTTGACTGCCTCGACCGACACCTTATTCTTGAACAGCCTGCTAGTGTTCTTCCATCTTCTCAGCACCAGTTCCGTGTCGGTCTCTTGCGCATCGACGATGGCTTTCTTAATATTTTCGTGGATGGGGGCTTCCACGGTGCACATGAAGCGGGTGCCCATATTGATACCTTCAGCACCTAAGCTTAACGCCGCCGCCAGTCCCTGCCCGTCCGCGAACCCACCAGACGCAATGAACGGCACTGACATGACCTGTCTCGCTCTGCTCAACAGGATGAAATTTGTGATGTCAGTCTCGCCAACATGCCCGGCGCATTCGAACCCGTCTATCGACAGGAAATCAACGCCCAACTTCACCGCACTCATGGCGTGTCGGATGGTTGTACACTTGTGCAGGATTACACATGGAGGATTCGCCTCTTTCAGCATCTTGATCACCGGGCCCGGAGAGTTGCCCGCCGTCTCCACGATCCGGATACCCTCCTCGATCACCACTCTTGCGTACGCCCCATAATCTGGTGGAACCATTGCGGGTAGAAGGGTGATGTTAACCCCGAAAGGTTTCTTGGTCATGGTCTTGCACCTCCGGATTTCCTTCCGCAAATCCTCAGGCGTAGGTTGAGTGAGGGCCGTCAATATTCCTAATCCTCCCGCATTGGATACGGCCGACGCAAGTTCAGCATAGCCCACCCATTGCATTCCACCTTGAACCACTGGCACGCGAATCCCCAGCTTGCGCGTGAGCGCTGTATTGAACGGCATCTTTATTTGTCCGATGTGTCCCGAGTCCTCTACTGTTGCTTGTATCGCCTGCTGGAGGGATCCGCGGCTTGCCTGTCCTCACCTTGCGTTTTTGTGGAGGAAAATTGAGCACGGCTTAGAGAATGTTAAGGAGCGCAACTGGACAGAAATGCCATCTTCTGATATCAAGACGCCTACGGACGTAGGAACTCGAGGGGGGGAAAAATAATATGGGGTTCGCCCGAGGTTGTTAGCCCATGCTCACTAAATCCCACCTGAGGTTGCGGACAAACCGCTGCAGAATTACCGAGGCTCAAAACATCCATATTCAAACATTCACATATTGCCTGGCTTTATTCCCATAAAGGATCTTGTTTATGTTTATGAGTTCACGTGGTTTGCCTCAATCGAAGATGAGCTCCTTCCGCCAGTCATCCATCATCCGTACGCCTTTGGTTGTGGTCGGGTAAGATCTCTCCTTGCTCGATATATCTCGATAACACTCGTTGGAGTATTATAGAGACTGGATGAGGAGCTTGAGATGCGCTCATATGTCCTAAACAACTCCTATCCCATTCAATTCTCATTGATTTCCTAAACATCCGCAACAGACATGGTCTCCTTCAAAAGAATAATTCCTGCTTCATGCAGTGCCTATCGCAGGCATTGATTTGGGCGGCTCGCTCAATACATAACTGGAGTGTGCGTGTCCACACGAGTATCATAGATGTTCAGTCTATTGCCATACGGGCCCCAGAACAAAGGGAAGTTTTAGAATGCCACCGCCATCCACCCAGCGAATGCTCGAGGAAGGCAAACGCTCTTACGTAGCTCGGCCACATGGGCTTGACCTCCATCGAGAGTCTCACAAATCGTTCGACACCAGTTCGCTCGTTGTTGATCGTTTTGTTTGTCGAACCATTGGGCGGCGAACATCAACGGCCCACAGGTAGCAAGAACACCGCAAGTGCACTTTGGTGACTCAGACGACTTGTATGGCACGCTCTGGCACAAGGCGTACGCACACTCGTTGGCAGCGGCAACCAAATGGGCCGATGACTGCAGGAAGGGCGCCTGAGGGTGTTTTGCGACGTCGCAAATCGCTTCCCGCACCGGAAGAAGTAATGTCCAGAAGTAAATGTGTCCAAAGGCGTCCAGGATGCTGCGGAACTTGAAAGCGAGTGAGAAAACATGGGCCAGAGCCCCGTATTGATGTACGAACTTTGGAAATTGAGTGATGCTCACCGGCCAGTACTGAAGCACGTTGTCACGCGCTTTGTACCAGTCCAGTAACCAGTTGGAGAGGCGAAGCTCTACATCTTTGAGCTCCCGCAATAAGTCTGTCATGTCGCGTGGATCGATATTGTTCTCCTGCGCCACACGGTCAACACGTTCAAGCAAAGTAGGAATTCGACATCCAATATTGAGCAGATGACACATTCTGCGGTTCTTGAACTGTGCCGTATAGTCTAGCCACTCTTTGTCTCCAAAGATGAACGCCTTTCTTGCGATTATAGCATCCATCAGTGCGACGTGAAGCGAGTCGATTATGACGTCCCTTGCAAAGGGCGTATTGATAGACTGTGGGCCTCGAGCCTTCACCAGCTTACACATTCCGCGTGCGTGGTGCTTCCACACGTCGGCGCCTTGTGAGATTTCGGCATACATCTCACCTATGCAAAGGGCATCTATTGCGCCGAGGATTCCATCGTCTGTGGCAGCATTGGGCTTTTGGAGTTCTCGTCTGAGATGCTGGATTGCTGCCTGGTGGCGCTTCTTTGCCTCGATTTTACATCCTTCATGCCCCGTGTCGGCAGCGAATTGGACCAGCAACAAGCAGTCCAGCGCGGCAGCCATGGCAGGGCTTCGAGGACTGAACCAATCGCTAAGCTTAGGAAGAACGACATATCGTGATGGCAGGTCAACCGGAAAGTGTGCATTGGTGAAGTTCATGAACAGCTGGTCCCTGTATACGCCCGGGCTGCTTATTGCAAGCTTATCGAGAGCCTCTTTATATCCAAACATCGTCGCCAAAAAGAAGATTTGGTGTATTTTTTGCGTCTGGTCATCTGGTTTCTTCGACCGCTTTCGACAAGGCAGAACCGGCGTACGGCCAGGCATGGCATGGTCCTCGTAACCGCGGCGGACATTGGTCCTCCCTTCAATAGGACATGATCGCGCACTGTGACAGACATATAAATCTGCCTGCGCTTGCTTGGGCGCTAAAACGTGTCTAGCTATTGACACGGAATGGTCCTTGGTCTGGCATTCATCATCCATGGCGATTGTTATCTACAGTTATTCTGGGTGTGGGGTGAAGATGGTGCGGTTGTCATTGATATCACCAGTTGAAGGGTGGCATTTAACCGAGTGGATTTCCTATCGCATCACCATGTTGTGATGCTTCCCAAGAGCGGCGGGTGGCCGGCGATTGGAAGAACTATATAACATGACGGGCAAGTCGGCTTGGCAATTCAGACCAGTTCTTAAACCGGACGGGATGGAACGACTGCCACAAATGTTGACACTCGGAAAGGCACATTTTTCCTGTGGTATTTCCACATGGTACACAGAAATTTCACCATTTGATATATCGAATTGCACAGGAAGCTGTCAAATAAAAATCTTCCTGCTGTATTGTTTTATAGTTGTCTGACGTCCAGATGAATGATCTCTTCAATCCAAATCCATGGCGATCTTCGGATTATCGGGATCTGTAAGGTATCATCTAAACTGCAGCCAATTTAAATGACGAAGTTGTGATCGACTTAATGAAGAGGGATCTGGGGCAAAGAAACTGGACTATCATTGACAAAGGCACAGACAACCCAGCTTCAATGTATAGTACGCCATTCACATCTTGGACTCATCTCTAGTCACTGGCCATCATGATTTCCACAATAGTATCAAAGAGCAGGCCTAATCTTTATCTTTAATTAGCAGTTGATCTTTCGTTCAAAGCAGGCGAGCCCAATCATCAATATTCCGATAATCGAGAATTCACCAGTGCCGAAAACTTTGATTACGTCCCATCTTTTGGTGTCCAAAATGTTGCTCAGCACCTTGTTTCTCTTGATTTGTTAATAGTTGAATATGCTTCATCTCATTCCCAACTAACGAGGTTCATTCAAGACCCTTCGGTGATATAGCAAAGAACGCTTTGAATCCGCACCGCATCGGTGGACAGCTGCACGAGTTGGCTGAATGTGAATGGTAAACTGCCTGGCACAACTCCAGCTTGGTCTTTGAAAGCACGGCATTCGACGCTACTGAGAACGACGTTTTGGGCGCTGCTAGAATCAATCTGGAGCTTCGATCCAAAAGTGCTGGTACCCAAAGATGTCAGAGCGTTGATCTGGACTGGAACCGTCTCATGGACGGGAGTTTGACTAAGAGAAGAGGTGTTGATGTCCACGGTGATGCCGTAGTATGCCTTGTGATTGTCCTTGGTCAAAGTTGGTGCTGCTCTCGAAAAAGCGGCCAAAATTGCCAACGTGTAGACCACCAGAAACATCGTTTCTGAGCCTTTGTCCTTATGAGGTTGGTGAACCCAAATACGTGTATTCTTCCACATCGCAGTCCGCCCTTGAATTCGATTCCACGCTTATTTGTGACTGGCTGGAAATACTTCAAAGTAAGAAGACCTTGTTGATGATAACGTAAAGGAACGGGAGCGCTGTGTAATGAACGAACAAGTTCTAAGAGTCATATGCATTCTTATATCCTTCTTTTCGAAACTTACGGGCAAAGACTGGAACAGTAGGGGCATATCATCATGCTCCATGTCAACCTGTCGAATTCTTTCAGAAGGTGAAACTACACTATATGCTAATGGAAGGTCACCAGAATGAGAATACTACTGTATATGATTGGCCAGTGGAGCGGATTGCTCATTTCTCACATGGATGTCTGTTTGCAGCTTTGCAATATTCCACATGCTGAGCACAATGCTGTGGTACAGTTGATGACTACAGATTTTACGAGGCTGCGAAATGATCTACCGGCCAAAAAATTCGGTGCAGAGGAAATCAGGATTTCTCTGCGTGGTGGAAAGAAGCTCTTCTTGCTATAACATCATCACTACAAATCGAAAATACTTGAAGTAGATAAAATTATGGAACCAAGGCAGCAAAAAGTTTGCTGAAGTTATTATGCCTGAAATTATTGTGCGACTGCATCGACCATAGATAGCTTCTTGTCACAAATAGCATAAATTAGAACACAACGGCTATTTATCTGCCAGGAGAAAAGTATGGCAAATAATATAAGAAAATGATCACGCGCAAGTTCTAATCGAGCCTCTGGCAATGAGATCTAAACCAAGAGAAAAATAATCAGGATACCGGAAAGCTTATTGGGAAAGAAAGAGGAAAATTTGAGGTTAGGGACATCTCTTTCCATCGAACGAGGTAATTATTTCTCACCCCTCAATCAACAACGATAGAGGTGGCAAACAGGAGTTATCGAAACACCTGTGACCCCCCTCCCCCCTCCCCCCTTCTTCTTTTCTTTTGAAGTCCTTATGTCGGTCATTTGTCCAGTAAATTCATCGATCCCAACGCCATCCGGTTTTCGTTGAGGAAGAGAAAAAATGGGAAGGGTAGGATCCACGATCGGTATTCGCCATTATTATTTCGATACAACGAATATTAATGACTTATATTCTCGAACCCTTGCATGCCAATAAAGGCACAAGAGTCCAAACTGAATCCATGTTTAGCGGTTTGTTCATCGAGCTTCAAATCACCGGTTATACTCGCTGCTCGACTGCGAAGTTGACATATGAAAGGATAAAGTACAGCTTCTTTGAGAACATTAGCCGCCCGTTATTTTCAACACAACACAGTGGCAGCATCCAAACAATTCAGAAGAGATTTACATATCGCTCGAAATAATCGCGTAAGATCCGTTATACGTCATACTCCATCTCACATGCAGGGGGAAATGCAAGCCTTTATCGCTGGTCCTGCCCTTTTCACACGTGCCGCACAATATAAAAAAGGAGACGCCACGAACGTCCCAGTTGCAAACCCACATAAGAAATCCTAGAGCCCAAGCAGCGTATACGGCCATTGAACGCATATGGCTTTAGACCCCTGAACGATGAACCAGCGCTCCGCCGCGCCGAAATTGGATGCTCTCTTTCCGCAGCAAGACTTGCAAGGCACGATTGAGTGAAGCCTCGGCATACCCTTTTCGCTCGACAAACTCGCGGCGTAAAGTGGCGAGGGAAGAGGTATAGCCGATGGGGAGTCTATTTGATACGAATTAGCATGCCATGGCGTTAAATCATCGTTGGGTCGACAGTGTAAAAAACACCACATATCCAAGCCATTGCACGGAGAACAAACATCCCACAAAGACGATGATATGAGAAAGGGAGAAAGGAACATACCTCCTCCTCAGCTCCTCCTCAATCTTATGCACTTCTTCAACCCCCTCGGCCCTGCCCCCGGCTGTCGCCTCCGCCCCCTGCAAAACCGCATCCATCGTGCTTCCCAAGAACAAACGGATCGCCTCGTCCACGTGTCGCTCGGTCGCGATGGGCTGCAACTCGAGTTTCGCTAGCGCCTCCGTGATGCGCACCAGTGACTCCAGCTGACGCACCGTGATGGGAATGCTGCTGCGGGCGTCCGCATCCGCCTCCGCCCGTGCGACCTGACGCCGGATGCCTACGAAATGGGAGGAAAGCTTCTCCGCTGCTTCGGCCGACAGGCGGGGCGCACATCGCGATTTTGCGAACGCGATATAGCGGCGCAGCTTTTCAACGGGGATTTCGGCTTGAGTTGCGGCGGTGGTTTCGTGTTGGCTGCGTTGTCCACCCATATGGATGCCCATGACGTGCTTGGCGATGCGCTCGTCGCGCGCGCGGTCGTGCTCGTCTCGTACGATGAAGATGAGGTCGAAGCGGGAGAGAATGGTGGTTTGGAAGTCGATGTTTTCGCCCGCGCTCTTGAGGTCGTCGTATCGCCCGAAGACCGGGTTAGCGGCCGCCAGCACCGACGTGCGAGCGTTGAGGATGGTGGTAATGCCCGCTTTGGCGATCGAGATGGTTTGTTGCTCCATGGCTTCGTGGATTGCCACGCGATCTTCGTCGCGCATCTTGTCGAATTCATCGATACATACCACGCCGCCATCGGCAAGCACCATGGCGCCGCCTTCGAGGTAGAATTCGCGTGTGCTGGCGTCGCGCTGGACGGATGCTGTTAAACCAGCGGCCGAGGAGCCTTTGCCGGAGGTGTAAATAGCAATAGGCGCGCACTTTTCTACGAATTTGAGGAGCTGGGATTTGGCCGTTCCCGGGTCACCGAGGAGGAGAACGTTAATGTCGCCGCGCAGGCGCATGCCGTCGGGCAAGACCTTTTTCGAGCCGCCCAGAAGCAGGCAGGTGATGGCCTTCTTGATGTCGGCGTTGCCGTAAATGGCCGGAGCAATGCAGGAGGCCACGAGGCTGTACAAGTCAGGACGGCGAGATAATTCAAGGAACTCTTGCTCTTCCTCTTCGGTGAAGCGCATTCCTGAGGATCCGGACGAATTGTGGGCATCATCGGTTTGAATGCCGACCGCACGCAGGTACGGAGTACGGATAGCGACAGCACCAGCATTCTTCCCTTGCTTTTGGCTATTGTATATGCTGAAAACGCCCATGACGACGCACCGTGAACCGGGCACGACACGGTTTGCCAAGTATCGGTCCGCACTGACGAGAATGTGCCGAGGCAGCTCACCCACGGGGACATCGTCAGGCGCTTCCTGCAACTTCAGAACTTGTTGGTCAATGAACTGGCTCTTCTCGTGCACGATGAAGTATGGATCCAGCGGGCACTTCTCCCCATCTTCTCCCGGCTTCTTCTCCCGCCCACACGTGCGCGGCAAGGTGACGCCGGTGAAGCCGCTTGGCACGTGCAGGTTGGTGGTGTAGCCGCAGTCCGTATTGCGGCATTGGATGTGCAGATTAGTGGCCTTTGAGGAAATGGTGCTGGCGCCGATGACGATGCCGGGTATGCGCACGAGGTGGGAGACGCTAGTGGCCGTCAGGCCACGGATCGACGTGGAGGCGACGGAGGAGTGCACGAGGAGCTGATGTTCGGGGAGGGCTTTGGCCGCTTCGAGGTCGGCGGCCGAGCGCGACGGGTAGAGGATCTTCTGGGTGCAGATTTTGAGAGCAGATTCAAACT
>JAKBSX010000095.1 GCA_021844725.1 Actinomycetes bacterium
CCGATGTTGCTCAATAAGGACAAATCATTGGATTGGAACTTGAATGAGATGATGAGGCATGATTTCAAGAATTATCTTTCCGATGATATCTTGACGAAAGTCGATAGGATGAGTATGATGAATTCACTTGAGACCAGGGCGCCATTCTTAGATAGTAGTGTGGTTGAATTTGCGTATTCATTACCAGTGAAATTTCGAGTAAGAGCGCTTACGGGAAAGTTCATATTGAAAGAGGCATTTAGGGGCCAGATCCCCGACAACATTCTTTTTAGACAGAAACAAGGGTTTGTTGTACCTTTGAGCAGGTGGATCAAAGGTGAGTTGAGAGACTTTGTAGCGGACAATCTGTTAAGTGCTAAAGCTAGGTCATGCCTGAATGTCAACCAAATAGAACCGCTGTTGAAAGACCATCAATCCGGTCGTTGTGACAATTCGGAGAAGATATGGACCTTGCTTTGCTTCAGTATTTGGTTGAGTAAGTTATGAAAATAGCCTATGTTGGGCTGAAGACTTTCCCGCCAAAGTATGGAGGCTATGAGACGATGACTTACTCGATTGTGAATGAGGTGATAAAGGATCGAGCTTTTGAAGCGATCGTCTTTCCTTTCAGTAGTGATTTGGGGGAAGTTCGAAGTGATCGTCTCGATGTGGTCCCGCTTGGCAATATTAAGATTCCCTATCTTCGATCGATATTTAGTGGGTTATTATCTCTATCGAAGATTAGAAAAGAGAAGCCTGACCTTGTCCATCTCAACGGGATTGAGAACGCATATTTAATACCGTTTCTCAAAATCCTGGACAAGAAAGTCGTGCTGAACGTGCGAGGTACAAAGTGGGCTTATCCAATCTGGGAGAAATCCGCCCGCGCACTCTTGAAAATTGCTCCAATTTTTCTGGGGAGCCTTTTTCTCAAGCTGAATGTGAGATTTTTTGCAAAGAAAGCGGATTTGGTTGTGACCGTTAACGATGCAGCAATTGCCGAGTTACCTCGCAAAGCCTCTTCAAAAGCACTGGTTGTATACAATTCTCTTTCAATAAGAGAACCGGAATGTCGGGAATTGCTTACCGTGCTCAACCTTCCTCCAACTCGATATCTGCTCTTTATTGGCAGGATAATTCCCCTAAAGGGTTTGCATTATTTGATAAGAGCCTACAATGAATTGGATTATGATTTTCCAATAGTTGTCGTAGGTGAAATGAAAAAGAATGATGCGTATCATTCGTACTTGAGGAGGATCAGTTCAAAGAAAGTGAGATTCGTAGGAGGCTACTTCGGCAAAGATGCATATTCTCTGATCCGCAATTCCCTACTAACGATTCTGCCATCTACGACCGAGGGTATGTCAGTTACTATTTTGGAAGCGGCGATCTTGAAAGCGCCTATTTTGGTCAGCGACATAAAGGAAAATACTGTACTTTGGGGAGACGCAGTACATTATTTCTCTTCTGGTGATGTTCAGGACCTGAGGAGAAAAATCAGCATTCTCATAGATGATAAAGCGATCCGGATGTCGAAAATAGATGCGGCCTATCGGCTGTCCAATACTAAATTCAATTTTGATGAACAAATATCAAAGCTGAAGATGGCTTACAGCTCGTTGGCTACTCATACTTAGGTCCTTCGGAGGTAGAATCCCTGGTCATAATTGAAGCGCGGAATTAGCCCCGTTTCTCTACACACGATCATTGTGCAGGTAGGCAAATTCCGTCAAAGTCCTGATATTCATTGGGCGCCGCAGAAACCACCCGTATATGCTGAGGATTTTTGGATTGAATGACCAATCATTGTTCGCTGAACCAAGACAACTACACCGCTTGCGTTTCACTTATTCCGCCCGTCAGAATTAAGTCCTTAGAGCTAAGTTAGTCCGTCAATGATCATTGAACGAAAAAAAAAGAAACCGACGTTGTTTGCGCTACTGTTGGCCGCGCTTTCGATGTTGTCTCATGGTTGCGTCAAAGAAGGCCCCCCGATTGTTGGGTTAGGTACCCCGCAATTTGTTCCACAATCTCCTCCCGATTCTGCCGCGGAATCTGGAATCGGACAGGATCCAAACAGCGGTGGAATATTCCTCCAATGGTTTGGCTCTTACGGAGCTTACGGGTATGACGTGTACAGATCTGACACTACCGATGCGAGTGGTAGTCCAGTAACGTTCTTGCTTGTAAACAAGGTGTCCAGCGCCTACGGGTTAGAGGACACATCAACGGTCGATTTGACGGCTTTGACAGGAGTTACGTACTATTATTATGTCAGAGCTGTTGCCTCAGACGGGACACTCAGTACCCCATCGGACACCGTGAACTATAGGCTTCTACAAAGGCCTATACTTGTGGTTCCCGTGAACAACTTAACAGTGTCCCACTACACCGCGTATTTCCAATGGGTTGATCTGGCAGGGGGAGGATACACGGTCTTGCGAGTGAAAGACATCTCATCAGTCCCGCCTACGTACACATGGATAAGCAAAGCTTACAAGCTAGAAGGAGGATATAATCCTACCTGGAATTACGACTTTGACAGTACTGCTGTGCAACCTCTGATTTCTGGCAATTCTTATGAGTGGCAGATCGATAGGTTCAATAGCAACCGCGAGGGGAGGCCATATGAGGGAGCTAGATCAATTTGGGGGACTTTTAGCACAAACTAGGGCCTAAATTAGGCTTGCAGATAATGGACTCAAGAAACTACGGAACTTAAAACTAAGAAGTGAGAACATTGAGATGAAAGTCCCATTCCTAGATCTTAAGACTCAATATCATTCAATCAAGGCCGAAATTGATCGAGCGGCAATCGATGTTTTTGAGAGCTCTTCATTCGTGTTGGGCAAACCTGTCGCGGATTTTGAGAATAAATTCGCCCAGTTGCACAAGACCAAACATTGCGTCGGAATGAGCTCAGGCACAGATGGAAACCATTCTGTACTGTGGGCTCTGGGCGCTGCTCGGGGTGATGAAATAATCGTGCCGGCTAACACGTTTATTGCGACAGCTTGGGCCGCCACGCTGTGCGGCGCCATGCCAGTCTTCGTCGATTGTCACCCTGAGAGCTATAACATGGATCCCGAGAGCTTGGCAGCAGCAATCACTCCCAGAACAAAGGCGATTGTTGCTGTTCATCTTTACGGCCAGGCTGCCGACATGGACGGAATAAATTCTCAATTGCGAATTTTGAATTTTGAATTGAAAGAAACTGGTACCTTTGTGCATAAGACGACAGGTCAGAAGCTCTATGTCGTAGAGGACTGCGCACAGTCGCATATCACCGAATACAAAGGGAAAAAGGTTGGCGGCCTTGGCAAGGCATCGTCGTTTAGCTTCTATCCCGGGAAGAATCTTGGAGCGTTTGGTGAGGCCGGCGCAGTTATGACAAATGACGATGAGCTGGCGAAAAAGTTTAAAATGATTAGAGACCATGGAGCGGAGCAGAAGTACATACATGAAATCTATGGACACAATTACAGGATGGAAGCCATTCAGGGAGCTATCCTTGGTGTGAAGCTCAATTACATCGAGAAGTGGACGGACGCCAGAAGGAAGGTAGCTTCGAAGTACCAAGAACTCCTCCGTGATATTGACGAAATAATCCTGCCTCGAGAGATGCCATACGCAAAACACGTTTACCATCTTTTTGTGATAAGGGTAAAAGGCGAGAAAGCAGAAGAGAGAAAAGAGACCAGGGACTCTCTGCAGAAGTTTCTCGCCGAGAAAGAGATAGCCACCGGTCTGCATTATCCTGTGCCTTTGCATTTGCAGCCGTGCTTTTCTGACCTCGGATACAAGAGAGGCCAGTTTCCCGCGACAGAACAACTGGCCGAAAGCGGACTATCCCTCCCCATCTTTCCTGAAATGACAGAGGAGCAGCTTGAATACGTAGCACAGAGTGTCCGAGATTTTTTTAAACAGAAAGCTTCACGGTAGGGTCCATGCGCGCTGCAGCATACAAGTATACATTGCTGATGCTCGACATGCTCGGTATCTATCTCTGCTATGTCGGTGCAACCTGGCTCCGTTTCGGCGGCCTCCGCCCGGAGGAACTATTGCCCGCAATCTTCCTGCCTCTAGCCGCTGGGTTCATATTCCAGTACAACGATCTGTATAAGGTCAACGTCTTCCTGGACAGGTCAGCGTCCACAACTCTTATCCTGAAATCTATCCTCGAACTTTCCCTTGTCTACGCACTCGGAGGGTTCTTAACCAAATTCCTCCTGGTTGCTCCTAGCAGGCTTGCATTCATCTACTTCCTAGGGACCGTGACGGGGTTACTTGCCGCCTATCGTGTTTTGCTGCTCCCATCTCTCTTCAAGCGGCTTAGCCTTCTGGGGGTAAGGAGACGTCGTGTTGTCGTTGTCGGAGCCGGAGAGTACGGACAGCAGTATGTGTCTGCCTTGCAGTCGAAGAAAGAATTCGGACTGGAAATAATGGGGTTTGTGGATGACCGTATGCCCGCGGGCACGAAAGTACTAAATGGTTTCCAAGTTCTCGGGAACACATTTTCGCTCGGCTCGCTAGTGAAGCGTGATTACTGCGACGAGGTGGTGATAGCCTTAGTCAATATTCCTGAAACGGAACTCCTCTCCCTCATAGACCATGCAAAGGACACGGGGGCTACCGTAAAGGTCGTCTCTAACCACTTTAAAACGATAAGCGATGCAACGACTACTGAATCGTACACTATTCACCCCACAGCTACTGTCACGCGGGGGCTGTACTCACCTGTAACGTTTTTCTATCAGCGAACATGTGATGTCATCATAGCTGGCGTCGGTCTTCTATGCCTGTCCCCATTCTTTCTGCTGGCCGCTTGTGTCATCAAGCTCACTTCAAAGGGACCTGTATTTTACCTGCACGAGAGGATCGGGAAAATGGGAAAGCGATTCAGAATGTACAAATTCCGTTCCATGTCTGTGAACAACTCAGAGGACGAGAAGCGGAAGCACATGATGCTCGAATTCATGAAGGGCAGCGACGGCAAGGATGGCTCCGGGAAGGTGATAGACGAATCGCGGGTGACGCGCTTTGGGTGGCTGATGAGAAAGACTAGTTTCGATGAACTTCCGCAGCTGATAAACGTGGTTAGAGGCGAAATGAGCTTGGTCGGGCCCAGACCCGTTTTACCGTATGAGCACGAAGCCATGAGCGCGTGGCAACACGAACGCGAAAGGGTGTTACCGGGTTGCACAGGATTCTGGCAGGTCTATGGAAGAGGCTCCACAAGTTTCGACGATATGATCATGATGGATTTGTATATGATCGAAAACATGTCACCTTGGCTGTACCTTCAACTTATTATCAAGACTTTTCCCGCTTTGCTTTTCGCCAAAGGAGCAAGGTGATTTTAGACACTCAATGAAAGGCGGCAAGAAATGAAAACTGCGGTCATTGGATTAGGTTACTGGGGGCCAAATTTGGTTCGAAATCTTCTCTCGACGGATGGTGTTGATATGGTCTCCGCCGCCGATATGAACGAACAACGGATCAAAACAGCCGCAAAGAAGTTTCCGAACGTTTACTTCACGAAAGAATATCGCGAACTGATCAAGTCTGCTGATATTGATGCTGTAGCGATAGCAACACCGGTCTCCACGCACTTCCAACTGGCGAAGGAAGCTTTGGAAAATGGCAAACACGTTCTGCTTGAAAAACCGATCACCGCTAAGGTATCAGAGGCGGAAGAATTGCTTGCCATCGCTGCGAGAAAGAAGCTAACACTTATGGTGGATCATACGTTCATCTACACCGCAGCTGTCAGGAAGATCAAAGAGCTCGTTGATTCCGGGGAGATCGGAAAGCTCCACTATTTTGATTCTGTAAGGGTAAACTTGGGCTTGTTCCAGCATGATGTGAATGTGGTGTGGGATCTCGCGACACATGATATCTCCATAATGGATTATGTAGTAAAAGCGCGCCCTGTGTCAGTTGCGGCCTTTGGGGTAGCTCACTACAACCACATCGAGGACGTAGCGTATGTGGTAGTCAACTTCAACAACGGCACCATCGCACATTTCCATGTGAATTGGCTCGCTCCGGTCAAGGTTCGGCAAATTCTCATCGGCGGCAGCAAAAAGATGATCGTATATGACGACGTGGAGCCAAGCGAGAAAATCAAAGTCTACGACAAGGGTGTAAACATCACGTCCAAAGAGGGAATCTATGACGCTCTGATCCAATACCGCACGGGAGACATGTACTCTCCAAAGCTTGATTCCACGGAGGCTCTCTCCCTTCTCGCCTCCCACTTTGTCGAATGCGTGCGTGATTCGAAGACCCCAATTACCGGTGGTGAGTCCGGCCTGAACGTGGTGAAGATATTGGAGGCAGCACAGAAATCACTCTCGAACAATGGTCAACTTGTGACAATAGACTGAGGCCACAAATGGATGAAACCTATCTGAAGAACAATTTCGTACGAATTTCGCCTGACGTGAAGTTGGGAAAAGATGTCAAGATATTCTCGTTCGCTAATCTGTACGGTTGCGAGATTGGGGACTCCACCAAAGTCGGAGCCTTCGTTGAAATCCAAAAGGGGGCCAAGATCGGAAAGAATTGCAAAATTTCATCACACACTTTCATCTGCGAGGGCGTCACGATCGAAGACGAAGTATTCATAGGCCACAACGTGACGTTCATCAATGATCTTTACCCAAGAGCTGCCAACCCAGACGGAAGCCTGCAGACCGAGGCTGACTGGAAGGTCGTACCCACACTGATAAGAAGGAGAGCTTCCGTTGGTTCATCTTCGACCATATTGGCCGGAGTGACAGTCGGGGAGGGTGCCATAGTTGGCGCGGGCGCAGTCGTTACAAAGGATGTCCCCGCCAATACTATCGTGGCTGGCGTACCTGCGAAGCTCTTGAGACGTGTGGAAGGCTCCTAAAACTTGGCTTGTACACGGCCGCTGGGACACAATCCCTTACCCCGGTGACTGATTCAGAAAGAATCCCTCCACGCTTGGGTAATGTCAAGAGTCATGTGTAAATTTCTTGAGGATCGGCAAATTACTTTTGCCGAATGGCGCACTTCTCCAGTTTGCTTCCATCTTGTATGCGACGAAGCCGAGGATTACGTAAGCGGACCTTTCACTGGCCAGTATTTCCATAGGGCGGGTTCGTCGCTTGAACACTTTGTTGACGCGCTCGACGATGTTCGTGGTTCGTAAACTTACCCACTCCTCTTCCGGAAAATCGTAAAACGTAAGGCATGATTGAATGCTGCGCTTGAGCGAAGCAACTCCGCTGGGAATGATGCCATCATACTTCTTAACAAACACCTCGTATCTCTCAGTTGCCGTTTTTCTATCAGTGGCGTAGAAGATGTCGCGGAGCGAGTCTGTCGAGGGCCACGTTATTCCCCATGGCAGGGCCAAATTCATTCCCCACCTCCTTGGACCGGACAAGGGGAGTGCGAAAGTTGGAAATTGAAGACCCCGTAAAGCGGGGCTGGCAAGGGAAGAAGGTTGAAGCCCTGAGTGTTGGACTGACAGACTTATGCCGTACCTTCTATGAGCTGATCTCCCATGAGGCATGAGCTATCCTGACTCCGAATCCCGCAATGAATATATGGCTGGAAGTTATGCTTCTGTTTGGAGCTGATACGTGCAGGAATCAATAACCGGCCCGGGTATGGATTCTTCACTTCGTTCAGAATGACATACTGAGAGTGTGGAGGCATTCTGTCGGTGTGTCGGGGGCCACGTTATTCCCCATGGCAGGGCCAAATCATCATTATTTGACAATTCGATTGGGAACCTCTATATTTTTTTTGTTGATTGCCGCTGAAAATGGATTTCGATATCCTTGAGCCCGTACACGATCTTCAGAAGATTGCCGCCGGGAATGCTATCCGGGAAATCGTCAGGTTACGGCGCAAGTATGGCCAGGGACGTTGGAGAAAGATGAAAGGTTTCGCGCATGTACGTCTGAAGGACGGAACGGTACACCTTGCGGAGCTGCACTGGTATGAAGCACACGGGATAGGCAGGAGAGAGTTCAAGATAAGATTTCCATTGCTCGATTGAAGAATGAAGAAGCCGAATCAGAAAAAATCGTATGTAGTATGCACCGACAATAGCGGGTATGATGTGTCGCTGGAGCGTGGTAAAATATACGAGGTTATCCCTGACGCTGAACACGAACTTCATGGATATTTGCGAATTCTCGACGAGAGCGGAGAGGATTACGTGTTCGACTCAGATCGTTTTTCTTCGATCAAGATTAGA
>JAKBSX010000096.1 GCA_021844725.1 Actinomycetes bacterium
CCATTTCGATCATCCCCGGCGTCACCAAAACAGACCGCGACTGGGGAGACTTTCTCCGCTCTAGAGCCTTGAGTGCCAAACGAGCTCCGGAAGGATTGGAATTGTAGGTGTCGTCCAACACCACCAGACCTGATTCAGTCGAAACAATGTTGAGCCGATTCTTAGCCACAGGAGTTGTGGGAAGCAGTTCGCCGATGGTTGATTCGGGAACCCCAAGTTCCAGCGCTATTGCCACCGCAATACCCAGATTGGTGCGGGAAATATCGATATCAGGCATGGACCCCAACCGTCGCTGATTGAAGTAGACAATCAAATTTCCCTCATCGTCGTCCTTGACCGCCACATCCTCCTGTATGTCCTGCCCAGATACGCGCCAAACCTTCTTACCCTGCTGCTCCATTCGATGTGAAAAATCAGAGAGTCGGAAATCATCGACGTTTAACGCTATTATTTCAGCTTTTTCGGTTATTTCAGACTTCGCTTCTAAGATTGCGTCCTCTGAACCAAACCTCTCAAGGTGCACTGGCCCGATTGCGGTAATTGCGGATATCTCCGGAGGGATCCATCTGCACAAATCCTTGATCTCTCCTTTACCGAACGTTCCCATTTCGGCAATAAACACTTCTGTCCCCGGTGTAAGTAATTCATTTATGGTTCTTGCCAAGCCTGCCCTGTTATTGAATGAAGCCGGTGATGCCAAGGTGGAATATGTGCTTGACAGAATGTGAGCTAGATAAGTCTTAGTGGAAGTTTTTCCGAAAGAACCAGTGATAGCAACCACTCTCGGAGATACTTTTGCTAATTTCCTTTCCGCCGACGAAACGAATTTGGCCAGGTTCCGGCGCTCAATTGGTATGGTCAGCAACAAGGCCAAATCGATAGTTGGAGGAACCAAATAAATCGCAATCGCAGCGAATGTTATCCCCCAGCCCAGAAGGGCTCCGATTGCCAAAAATACTGCATCTAAAAACCACGACACCGCGGCCAGTATCGCTAGCCTTCGGGTAAACCTGAGTGGAGAGGTGGATCCTTTATATCTAAGTCCATACGGAGCCACTAACTGACAGATAACAACAACGATCAGACCCACCCCTGAATAAGACAAATCTGAGGGCTTGGCAACCGCCAGCAAAGTTGCCAGGAGAGAAGCTAAGGCAAATACTGGATTAATGGGCCGTTGCCAATCTGAGAACCATCTGACAGCAAATCTGGACGTATAGCCGGGGATATAATGCTCCCTCTGAGCCACCCTCAACCATCTGAGACTTGATGCAACTGAGACCAAAATTCCAACTGCGGCACCCAAATAGGAATATTCAATACTGATTCCATGGCCACCTAGTACGTCTAAACCTAAAAGCGATATTGACACCTAGTTTTATATCCCCTCAGTAAATTTTATGACTGATCGCAGAAGCAGCGAAGGATCTGATAGAACCACAAAATGATCACCCGCGACAGGCTCAACAGTTACAAGTCGTGGACATATTTCCCTTGCCTGCCAAGCGACCTCTATAGGGGCTGCCGAATCGCCATCTCCCCAAAGAAGGAGCGCAGGAACAGACAGTTTCTCCAACAGTGGGCTGTAGTCTTCGTTAACCACCTTCACAAATATCTCCCGCATGACTCCCTTGGAGTTTCTGTAGTCACTAGAACCATATCGTTCTCGTGCCTTTTCCAGCCGCTCGTAAGAGACGATCTTATGCTTAGCCAGGTAGCGCATTAGTCGATATCCTAATTTCGGCTGCGCTGCCACTTTGTTATTCCTTATTAGGGGAACCCCGGATAAGACCAGCCCTGCAAGAGCAAAAGGGGTACCATCCAACCCGGTGAGATTCAGCGCAACCCTTCCTCCAAATGAATGACCGACCACAACGATCTTGAGATTATCGTTTTGGGGCATTTGGTCGAGCACCTCTTGTATTGCCCTGCTTACCAACTGTCCGTAGCCCTTTGAACTGATTGGCTCAGTTGGTTCAGGTGAGTTACCAAAGCCAGGAAGATCGAACCTTGCGATCCATGGAAACTCTCTCTGACTGAGTGCAAGCTGGCAGAATGTGTCGAAGTCCCTAAGCGAGCGGGACCAGCCATGCAAAAGAACCCACAACTGAGCATCATTTACACCAGCTTCAACTTCGCCAAATATGGCACCATCCACAAACGATCTGAGCAGGACCAGCCCTCCTTGAGATTGAACTGTGTCTAGTTGAACTGTTAGAGGCTATAGGTTACCAGATGAAAGTTTGACCCACCGCGATTAGAGATTGCCTTCCGGTTATACAAAAATAGTTATCAAATATTAATCATTATGTTCCTCCACCAACCCGGCATGGTGGTCTCGTGGGTTAACTTTGTATTACCTTGCCTCCTCTAGTCGCTATCTGCTGAACCTCACGGATGAATCCAGCGCTTACAGGCCCGGTTCACGAGAAGAACTACTTTGGCCCAACTCTATCTAACTGTTAGAAGTAGGGTAACCGTATAGACCTGAACCAGCTCATTATCTTGGTTAAGTTGCGGAGCCGTAGTTGTAACGCCGGAGTAAAAGTAAGCTGGTTTCAATTTAGACATACCTGAACCAAATTTCGATACATCGACTTGAATGTGCTGAATATACCTTGCCTTACCGCAGCGCAGCAGAAACTCATCTTCATAGAGAGGTATCCGATTGACTGCAGATTTTCTTGGAGAAGAACAAGCTAATGTTTCGCCGCGTCTGACCGATTTATCAATACGCTTCTGGATACTGTTGATTGCAACGGGGATAGCGGCTGGTCTCGGAGCGATAGTGATGATGTGGGTGTTACGCTCAGTCCAGCACTTAGCTCTAAATTACCACACAGGAGAATATTCCAGAGCCGCAGCACATGTAAGTCAGTTAAGGCTGATAACTGTGTTGTCTATCGGAGGTATAGTTACCGGATTAGGTCTTTGGATACTACGCGGACATGGGGGAACTGGTGGAGAACCAACCGACGTAGTCTGGAACAGACGGGGAAAGCTGTTTCTGATACGAACCCTGTTGAGTGGCGCCCTGTCAGAAATTACTGTAGCCCTGGGGGGTTCAGTTGGAAGAGAGGCGGCACCCCAAAGGAGTGGAGCTGCTGCCGCTGACCGATTAGCCCGATATTTTAAACTTACGTCAGCAGAGCGGCGAGTCCTCATCGCTTGCGGAGCCGGCGCTGGATTGTCAGCCGTTTACAACGTGCCACTTGCCGGAGCCTTGTTCACCTTGGAAATATATCTCGGAGAGATCTCTATATCTATGGCGCTTCCAGCATTATTATCATCAGCCATCGCTACCGCCACGGCATGGATCACTTTACCCCGTCACGCTATTTACTCGATTCCGACGCTTCCGGACGCATCAATACCCCTAATTGCGTTCGCCCTGGCAGTTGGCCCAGTCATAGGTATAATTTCAGCTGGATACGTAAAGATGATCGCCTGGGCCAGTGACCATCAGCCAAAACGATGGCTCCTGATACTTGAACCCGTAATAGCCTTTACCCTTCTTGGAATTGTCGCTACCCAATATCCTCTTCTCCTGGGAAATGGAGTAGATCTAGCTCAATTCGCCTTCATTGGAACCGCAGGGATTTTCACATTGTTAGCTCTAACAGTCTTAAAGCCCTTGGCTACCGCACTCTGTTTTCGAAGTGGAGCCACTGGAGGACTTTTTACACCAACTTTGAGTTTTGGCGCAATTTTAGGAACTCTTTTGGGCCACCTCTGGAATTTGTTTTGGCCAGGCGCACCGATGGCCAGCTACTCGGTTGTATCCGCGGGGGCAATGCTTGGTGCCGCCGCAGAAGCACCACTTGTTGGAGCAGCTTTCATACTGGAACTTACCAGAACATCCGCTGGAGCGATGGTGCCCATCTTGATTGCGGTTGCTGGTGCAACGTTGTCGTCTAGGCATATTGACATGCGCTCGATCTACACCGCCAGGCTCACGTCCACCATAGCCAAGACAGATAAAAAACCTACTCAACCTCGTCAGGCTGGTCAATAGCTTACGACGGCCCGGCAAACTATCTAAGCCCTTTCCCCATGGGAACGGAATCAGCAAATGTCAAAAGCCAGCTCCGTCGTATGAGGCTGGGTGAAACTTCAGTCAAGAGTCCGGGGGAATGGAGATTACTTCTCTTGACTTAAACAATAATTACCCAGGAACCTTTGGCTATGATTCATTAGAAAGCGACAAAAGCGCGTCAGCTGCAACTTTTTTAATTTGGCAATTTAATCCGACCGCATCTAGGGCACAGAAAAACCAAAACCCACTAGAGGCTGGTGTTGAATGGGCTTTCCGTATCCAACTCTTCGTCGTCCTCCACCCCGGCCAAGCACCAAGATGCATGGCCGCGCTGGGAGTCCCCACCACATTCGACACACTTCTCGACGGGAAAGTTGAATGCTCGTTTTGCTTGTCTTGCCTCTTCGTATCGCCTATGGCGTCCTTTTTTCACAAGCTACTCCTAGGTGGATTAATTCTACCCGACCCACCCAAATCATATTGTGACATCAAGCGAAACATTCCATGAAAGTCTTCGCCAGATGTACTCGACTTCACTTAATATACATTCATTGTAGTGCATTCATTCAGGAAATTGTCTTAACATACCTCCTAATTTTGACCTCCCCCACTCCCTTACGGAAGGGGATTCCCGAGAACCAGTGCTAATTTTGGCATCAGTACCGATATATGACAAGCAGGTGATTAAATCTAACAATTATTTGCCCGAATTGATCATGGATAATTCGAACACACTACCGGCCAAATTTGAAAAGAACATCGTCAAGTTGCTCGCTGCTTTGCTCCATTAGTTTTTCACAAGTTAATGCCTAAATATAAGGAAAAACTCTTCCGGCACGTTCCGAACAAGCTAAATTGCCAGGTCGGGTCCCAATACCTTCCACAACGAACAGGTACCTCAGAGCTTTGACCTAAAATCATTAAATTATGAGCACTGAATTCGATCCTTCCGAAATGATCAAAAGATTCCAGCAACGGGCTGCTGCCGTAAAAAATCGATCCATACCTCCAGTGGAGGGACCTGAGCGTCAAGCTTTCATAGAACGAGCAAAGCTGGATTACATGGATTACGCCATGCTTGCCGATGCAGACGCGAAGCTAATTGACGGAATACTTACAATCACTGTAGACCTGCGAAGTGAAAGCTCAAAAGGCTAACTCAGTTGACGGGGCGCCCTCACCCCGGAAGTCCCGACTTACCGGCACGAACAAGTTGTGAGATCTGAGCTCAAGTTCCAGCTCCCCATATTGATTTACCGCGACGGCCAGCTCACCTCTAGCCATCTTCGATAAAGCCACTCCCAGAACGTCATTTCTCCATCCTTTTGAGAGCCGGGACCTTGGATCTCCCCTCAAATACTCAGAAATATCAGACCTGGTCGCCAAAAGGGCTGGATCCACTCTGAGGTGCTGTGCCAGCTGACTTACCCATAGCGTAGCCAGACTAGAAATTACCTTTAGATTCTTATCCCCTTCTTCGGTTACTGGAAGCATCAAAGCTTCGTCAGGTAATGAGCGTCCCAAATTTACGGCATTGATTATTTCCTGATCCACCCCATTCGCCAGGTGTCTATGCTCGACCCCCCGCAGAGTCCCTAAACGAGAAACTGAATTCGGCATATCTTGTGAAATCACCGCGATTGCCAGATCCGGGATCACGTATCTAGGTGGAATATCAAGCCTTGCTGCCCTCTCTTCACGCCAGGCTGCCAATGTCTGTGCAACTTTCCGAGAATCGCCCTTCAAGTGCTTACATTCCCGTATTTTCCACCAGGCCCGCTCTAATGGAACCTGGCTTCGATCCCGCTCCAGTAATATGCGCGATTCATCCAAAGCCCAGTCAAGTCGGTTCATTCTGATTAAATCCTGCTCAATAACGTGTTTCAATTCAATCAAATTAGAAACATCCGATGCTGCATAGCGGAGTTGACTTTGACTAAGAGGCCTTTTAGTCCAATCAGTGAGCCTGTCACCCTTGGGTAGTGCTATACCCAGAATACGCTCGCTCAATAAAGCCAGTGAAGGGTTTGAATAACCGATGAATCCTGCCGCCAACTGAGTATCAAAAATTTTCGCAGGAACCGCCCCTACTACTCTCGAAAGTATTTCTAAATCCTGAATACCAGCATGTAGAATCACCAATACCGGGCACGCAAACAGCTGTTTCAGGGGGGCTAAGTCAATCTTAATCGGGTCAATCAACGCAACTTTGCCAGCCCAGCCGACTTGGAGAAGAGCCAAACGTGGATAATAGGTTTTCTCTCTATGGAATTCTGTATCAAGCGCAATCTCATCAGAGGCTGACCATTGCTGGACCAACTGGTCAAACTCATCTTGACTATCAATCCAAAACCACGAATTTTTATCTAAACCTTCAGCCACGCGACCTCAACTAGTCCAAGTTAGGTAAGCAAACAAGCTTGATTATCCAATCAAAATCATACTCCAGCTTCGCCAACATAAAATAATCGCTTAGGTGAATAAGCAAACTCCCGGCAACCCAATGAAAAATGCAAGCTCCAGTTACTCTACCTGCGAAGAAGCTCTAACGACCGCATAGTCTTTCTTCCCACGTCTTACCAGCAGCGCCCTTCCATCAATAAGTGATGAGGAACTGACTAAAGCAGCCTGGTCCGTCACCCGAATATTATTTATGTAAGCACCACCCTGATCGACAACTTTTCGGGCTTCTGATTTGGATTTGGCTAGTCCAGCTTCGATCAAAAGATCGACAATAGGTACCCCCTCTGAAATAACCAGCGATGGAATCTGATAGCTTGGAGCATCTGCAATCGCGATATCCAAAAGTTCTCCAGAAAGAGTCGTGATATCCTCGGAAAAAAGCGCCTCGGATGCCCGTTTCACATTTTCAGCCATTTCCGGTCCATGCACCAATCTTGTAATCTCAAAGGCCAGTACCTTCTGGGCTCGGCGCTCTTTCGCCTTCTCTTTTGTTAGAAGGTCCAGATCTTCAAGTTCATCATCTGTAAGCCAGGTAAAAGATCTAAGATACCCACCCACCATCTCGTCTTCGACACGAAGGAAGTACTGATAAAACTGATATGGCGAGGTCTTTTCAGCATCTAGCCAAACTGTGCCAGAGTCACTTTTGCCAAACTTGGTACCATCAGCCTTCAATACCAAAGGTGTCGTAAGCCCATATGCCGCTTTCCTTCTTTTCTTTCTGATTAACTCGATACCAGCAGTGATGTTGCCCCATTGATCAGATGCGCCCATTTGCAACACGCAATCGTAATTATCAAAAAGATGCAGAAAATCATAAGCTTGCAGCAGCATGTAGGAAAACTCAGTATATGAAATCCCCTGTTCCCTCTCGAGCAATCTGCTGCGGACGGAATCTTTGGCTACCATCTGATTGACACTAAAGTGCTTACCCACCTCCCGCAAAAAATCTACAAGTGATATCGAAGACAGCCAATCAGCATTGTTCAGCAACAGAGCTTTATTGGAAACCTCCCCAAAATCGATGAACTTTTGCAGCTGCATCCGGATCTTTTCCAGATTGTCATCTAATTGCTGCTGGTCTAAAAGAATGCGCTCCTCGTTCTTGCCGGAGGGATCCCCAATCATCCCCGTGCCGCCACCAGCGACTGCGATCGGTCTATGACCGTACTCCTGCAACCTACGGAGATTGAAGATCTGTACCAAATGCCCCACGTGAAGCGAATCCGCGGTTGGATCAAACCCTATGTATGCGCTGACCTTAGAGCTATCCAGAACGCTCTTCAACGCCTCGTCGGTAACCTGGGAAATAAGTCCCCGGCGCTTCATCTGATCAAATATTCCCACAAATTCTCCAATGCCATGCCTAATGACACAAATATTACTTTCCAGTTAATCCCTGTTCAGCGCTGTCCGCTGCATTAGCCAGTAGTTGGCGATGAAAATCAGCATTTTCAACACGGCTCGTGCGAACAATAACAGCCTTTACTCCACCGGACTCCTGAAACGAATCAATAATCTTCTTGAACTCCGAAAGATGACCGACCAGAAAACTATCAATTCCAAATCCGGAAAGCATTTCAACCAAATCACCAGGCTGGGGCGTACCAAACAGCTTTTCAAATAGTGGGTTTTCAATTGATGAGGCTTGTGGCAGGAATGAAAAAATACCCCCCCCCGTCGTTATCTATTACACAGAG
>JAKBSX010000097.1 GCA_021844725.1 Actinomycetes bacterium
CGCAGAACTGTACCTGGTGGACCAGGCGGCGGTAAGGAAGTTCTTCGAAATGGAGAAGCCGGAATATGTATTTCTCTCGGCAGCCAAAGTCGGGGGGATATACGCGAACGATACATATCCGGCAGACTTCGTATATGTGAACCTTCAGATTCAAAACAACGTCATACATAGTTCTTATCTGAATGGGGTTCGGAAACTTTGCTTCCTCGGTAGTTCATGCATATATCCGAAGTTCGCCCCTCAGCCGATGAAAGAGGAATATTTGCTCGACGGAAAACTTGAGCCGACGAATGAGCCATACGCGATCGCAAAGATTGCTGGGATAAAGATGTGCCAATCCTATAATCGGCAATATGGAACGAATTACATATCGGTTATGCCGACGAACCTGTACGGACCGAACGACAACTTTGACCTCCAGAATTCGCACGTGCTGCCCGCATTGATCAGGAAGTTCGTTGAAGCAAAAAGGGACAAGGCGCCATCGGTAACGGTTTGGGGAACGGGGAAACCCAGAAGGGAGTTTCTATATGTCGACGACATGGCGGACGCTTGTTTGTTCCTGATGGAAAAATACAATGACCGCGAGATCGTTAATATCGGTACAGGAGAGGATGTCACGATAGAAGAGTTGGCTGAAGTCATTTCTGGAGAGGTCGGATACGGAGGGAAGATCGAATACGATTCGGCAAAGCCTGACGGAACCCCAAGAAAGCTGTTAGATGTACACAAGATCAATTCGATGGGGTGGAAACACAAAACTGATCTTGGCCTTGGTATAAGAGAAACGTTGAAGTGGTATGAGCGAACCTGAGCAAGCAGTACCTAAGACGATTTCTCTTCGTTATTGGATTGGCTCGGGAATTAGGGCGCTTCGGGTTCGATTCCTGAATGACCGGACGCGACGTGCAAGTTGGACAATGATGGCTATGCTGGTCGCTCAGTTTATTGGAAAGTTAGCAGGGCTTATTTCAGTGCCGTTGGTCCTAGGCTTCCTAGGAAAGGAAGAATACGGACTCTGGCTTACGGCAAGTACTTTAATTGGATGGTTAGCGTTGGCCGACTTTGGACTAGGGTCTGGCTTGATGACCAAGCTTTCTGAGGCATTTGGAAGCGGAGATGTTGACAAGCAACGCAGATTGGTTACAAACAGCCTTTTTGCTCAATTTGTCATTGTCCTTTTCATAACGATCTGTTTTCTGGTTGCCTTTCCATTTTTGAATTTGAAAGGAATATTCAATGTCTCGGGGAATAGTGCGGTGGGAATTCTTCCAGCAATGGTGTTGTTAATCTTTGCTTCTTTTGCTATACAGTTCGGTTTGTCTGTTGTCACCACGGTGTACAGAGCATTTCAAGAAGGTTACATTTGGCAACTTTGGGTGGCCGCAGGCAGCCTTACAAATCTGGCCTCGATACTGCTGGTAATCGAGTTTCATGGAGATGCTGTTGACCTTGTCTTAGCAATGGTGGCCGCCCCTGCGTTTGTGTCGTTATTGAATGCTTCCTGGATGTTCGCATTTCATAAAAGGGCTCTCTTTCCTCGAAGAGGAGATATTTCTTGGAAGACTATTAAGTCGATTGGCAGCTTGGGAATGAAGTATTCTGCACTGGCAATTTGCACTGTTATGTCATCGCAGGCTGCTTATTTCATAATCGCGCACTATATGGGTGCAGCACAGGTCACCCCGTATGGGGTTGCGATGAAGATCTTTGCTATTGTTCAGGGTGTTGGCGCCGCTGTAATAATGCCTATGTGGCCAGCCTACTCTGAAGCCATATCGACGAAAGACTTCTCTTGGGTGAAGAAAATGCACAGTATTATGTTACGACTCAACAAACTGCTTTGGGTCGGTTTTGGGGCCTGCTTCGTTTTTCTAGGTCCAGCTTTGATACTTCTATGGGTAGGTCCTAGTGGAGTCCCACCCCGGATGCTTCTCTTAGGTATAGCTCTGCAGGGTCTTGCTTTTTCACAAATGGGAGTATATACGACTCTCCTAAACGGTGCCCAGTTTGTCCGTCAACAGTTTGTACCAACTATTCTTGTGACAGCCTTGACTCTCGCTCTGATGATTATGATGGGGTCCACTTGGGGGACTGTTGGCGTAATTTGGGGAAGTGCGTTAGGAAGCGTCTTAGGATGGGTAGTGTTTTCAGGGCTGACGAACAGACTGATTGAACCAATAGTGAGGGGGGTATAGGCCTAATTTGAAAAGTCATCTTCCAATTTCATTCATCATACCTGCTTTCAATTGTGCGGGGACATTAGTTGAATCCGTGCGTTCGATCATTGATTCCAACCTTTCGAGGAGTGACGAGATAGTAATTGTGAATGATGGCTCCACCGATAACACGGCTATAGTTTTAGAGAGACTTGAGAGGGATTATGAATTTGTACATGTGGTGAATCACCGGCGGAATAAAGGAGGCGGGGCTGCTAGGAACACGGCCGTCGAGAATACACAGAACGATATCTTGTTTTGTTTGGATTCGGATAACTTGTTGGCTCCTGGGAGCATAGGACCGCTCATTGATTATATGCAAGAGTCTCGTGCCGACTCTGCATGTTTTCAAGAGCTTCACTTCTTTCAAGGCAACCCCCGACAAATAACGCATGTATGGAAATTTCGTCCGGGGGAATTTACTCTTGCCGATCATCTCGCAGGCAATGTGGTGCCCGGAGCCAGCGGCAACTACATATTTACAAAAGAAAGTTGGGCTAGAGCAGGCGGGTACCCAGAATTCGCCGGGGCACTAGACACATGGGGATTCGGCCTTCGACAACTGGCGAGCGGTTCCAAGTTGATGGTCATGCCGGACACCTACTATCTCCATCGTTGGGGCCACGATTCTTATTGGATTCGCGACTCATCTAATTTACCTAATTCGTTGAAGGCCCTCCAAGTTATTATTCCTTTTCTGCATCTGCTCGAAGAAGAAGAAGTAGATTACATTTTCAGCAAAGAGGGTCGGGAAGTATGGCTTGATTTGTTGAAGAGGCCATTGCGGCTTAAATCTGGCAAAATAGGGCAGAAAGGGACGATCATTCCCCATCGGAAAAGCCTTCTTTTCCGCCTTTTTCTCAAACGCGCTATTGTCAGGTTGACGAACATTTATAAAAGCAATCGGGTAAGCTTTTGAACCTAATTTGTGAAGGGAGAGTAGATTCTCTATCCGCTTGTTGCTGTCAATCCGATAACTCCTGTCAATTTTAGCGGGTAGGGTAATGTCTTGGTCATGCCAAACTCATTTGCAGTTTCGATCAAAAAGGAGCTAAGCGGGCTGCGTTCTCTGATCAGGTTCGTTGTCAGGAACTTTTCCTCGTTTGGCATTGACATCGTTAAGGTTGCGTTGTCTCTTCGCGGGTTGCCTATAGTTATCGGCCAGTATTTCGAGTTGAAGAGACAGAACGCTGCAGCAGGGGGAAAATGGTTACTCAAATTTGGATTGATATGCCCAGGCGACAGGTATGACACGAGCGGCGTAGTTTCCGGACATTATTTCCACCAGGACCTTCTCGTTGCAAGAAGGATATTCGAGGCTAATCCGAAGAAGCATGTGGATGTCGGGTCGCGTATTGACGGGTTCGTAGCCCATGTCGCTTCGTTCCGTACCATTGAAGTCCTTGATATCAGACCGATGGGGTCCGATGTTATGAATATCAAGAGCAGGGTTTGCGATGTGATGGTATTGCCGGAGGAGTATCATGAGTACTGCGATTCGCTGTCGTGTCTGCATGCTCTGGAGCATTTCGGTTTGGGGCGTTATGGTGACCCGTTGGATATCGACGGGTATCTTCGTGGTTTTGCGGGCCTGAAAAGACTGTTGAAGGCGGGAGGCACATTATATCTGTCTGTGCCCATCGGCAGGCAACAGATAGAATTCAACGCCCACAGGGTGTTCTCTATCAGGACTATCCTTGACATGGTCAGTAGTGATTTTGTGCTGTCGGACTTTTCGTATGTCGATGACTCCGGTGATCTGCATGCCAGCGTGCATCTCGATGACTCTTCTATAGAAAACGATTTGTCTCTTCAATACGGTTGCGGGATATTTGAACTCCTAAAAAGGAGTCGGGGTGCCGGCCTTGAGCCCGAGAAATAGTTCTGCAATGGGTGAATCTGGAATATCTATTGATGAGACAGCTTAGAATTTTTCAGTCAATTGAAGCGACGACGAACGCATCGGTTCCGGAGAATCAGACCTGGCGCCGCAATCTGTATGAGCCATTGGTTGATTTGGGACACGATGTTTTGCTCTTTCCCGCCGCGAAAGCACGCGATGCGATGCTAAGAAATAGCGTGTCCGCTCGTGCATCCTTCAGCGAGGAGCTACTTGAACTTTTCCTGGAGGAGCACAAGAAGAAGCCGTTTGATTTGTTTTTCTCGTATTTCATGGATGGAATGATCGATCCACTCGCTATAGATGAAATCCGGAAAGCGGGCGTGCAGACGTGCAATTTTTCCTGCAACAACGTACATCAATTTGAGTTGGTCGACGGACTTTCTCCTCATTTTGATTATTGCTTGCATGCTGAGAAGGACGTCGCTGACAAGTTCACTGCGGTTGGTGCAAACCCGGTATGGTGGCCAATGGCATCAAACCCTAAGTACTTTTATCCACGCCAGACACCGAGGGATATAAGGGTGTCTTTCGTAGGAGCAAACTACGGGTTACGTCCACAATATGTGCTCTTTTTGCTTTCAAATGGAGTCGACGTACATGTATATGGCCCTGGATGGATCGGAGGCCGGCGTTCCATGCTTAAGAGATATCAGCTGGCACTGAAGGCCTGCCTGGTATTCTCGCCGGAAGCTTCCTACCGGTCATCCTCTGGATTAGCTGAGCGCGACCTGAGGATTCTGGTTGAGAGGAGATATCCGAGGAACGTTCACAATCCTGTCTCAGACGAAGATCTTATTTCCCTCTACAGCAGGAGCGAGATAAGCCTCGGTTTCCTGGAGGTATATGACGGTCACGATCCGAGCAAAGGAGTCAAGCAACATTTGCACCTGAGAGAGTTTGAAGCGCCGATGAGCGGGGCGCTTTATTGTACGGGATATTCGGACGAACTCGCGGAAATGTTTGAGCCTGACACGGAGTTCATTTCTTATCAGAGTGAAAGCGAACTCTTGGACAAGGTAAGCTACTATTTGACGCATCCTGCCGAAGCTGAGAAGATCCGAATGGCGGGCCATTCGCGCGCTTTGCGCGACCACACATATCAGAAAAGATTCAAGGATCTCTTCTGCAAGGTGGGACTGGCCGGGTAAGTTCATGCCATTAGTGTCGATCATCATGCCCGCGTACAACGCGGCGGCAACAATCCGTGAATCGATCGAGAGCGTTGTCAATCAGACCTGCAAACAATGGGAACTGATTGTGGTTAACGACGGATCGGCGGACAACACACGCGAGATTGTGACCGAGATTGCGGCAGGCAACAGCCAGATCAAAGTTATAAATCTAGGGTGCAATGGAGGCATGGCAAACGCTCGGAATGTCGGGGCGAAGTCCGCGAAGGGTGAACTACTCGCTTTCCTGGACAGTGACGATGTCTGGATGCCGACGAAGCTTGAAAAGCAGGTCAATTACCACGCGCATCATCCGTTGTGTGCCATAAGCCATACTGGCTATTATCTGCTTTCCCAAGGGCGAGTTTCAAAGCAGCCATGGCGAAGAAGGTTAGCTACACCATCATGGCACAAAAGGAAGGTGCTACTGCCGCGTCTCTATTGGGAAAATGTGTTAGCCACTCTGACAGTCGTCATGAAGAAGGAAGTGTTTGATAAACTCGGCGGATTCGATCTGTCTCTATGGGGTACTGAAGACCAGGACTTATGGATTCGTGTTGCGAGGGATGGATACCAGTTCTGTTACATACGTGAAAACCTGGCAATCTATAGAATCGGCAATAACAATGTGAGTAGCACGCTGGGCAGGTATAAAAGGGCAAAGAGGCAGGTCATCGAGAAGCACCTGTCAGATGCTGACTCGGCTCAGACCGCTTGCTACAGAAAAGCCTACGCATATTACTACAGGCATTTTGGTGCGCAATATTTCGCGAGAAGCGAGCAGAGATTAGCCCGGCTCTATTTCATGAAGTCACTTTCGTATGGATGCATAAGCGTTGTTGGTTTAACGACCATGTTGTACCTTTTTGCCAATGCATTGAAGCATGGTTCGCTTCGCTTGTCTGGAGACTAGCAGAACGACTGACTTAAGAACCGCCGGACGGTTACACTTGGAACTGACAAGATCCGTCAGCTTACTCTCCTGGCGATCGTGATGCGGGATTCGTTGCTGTTTCTGTCATTGATAATCGGACCGGCCACTTTCAGTAAAAGGAGCTGCACAGGATACCCTTTTTCGGGTTGCTCCTTGAAACTGGTGTTTAAGGTTCCACTGGCACGAATGCCTTTCAAAACGATCCGAGCCCCGATGATGGTAATTTGACTTGTCTTGACGGCCATACGATATCTCTAAGGTGATTAGGCTCGATGAGTTATTTCGTAGCTATCGTTAACCGGTGCAAACGGTTCATTGGCGGTGAGTTTTGAACGCACGATCCGGTGCAGCAATAGTCTTTAGCATAATGCTCGCGGATGCTGTCACAACAATATTATTCAATCTGGATTTTTCTTTTTGGCGTGTCAGCATACTGTACAAATCGTTCGTGGAGATAGCGCTTCTCGTCTATTTCTTTCCTCGCGAGAAATACAGGTATTGGTACCTGCTGGTTGTCTTCATGACAATCTCGTACTCAGTAGGTATTTCCCTGTTGAGTCTAGATGTGAATGGCGTCAAGTTCTTCAATGGCTTTGCATCCGCTAACAAGTATCTATTTGTATTCGTCCTCGGAATGGTGTTTATGGAATTGAGGAGCAGTAAGCGTTTCGTGAACGAAATGGAGATGCTGATAACTTACTTCTTTCTGGTTAATAGTGTCTTGGTGATTCTTGGTTTCGTGTTCAAGATACAACTGTTCGCTTCCTATCCGACGGGGATTATTAGAGGCGAGGTCTTGGATGTGGCAAGATTCGGATATAAGGGATTGATTGGCGCAATAAATGAGGCGACTGGCGTCTACTTTTTCGGCTTGGCTTATCTTTTCAGGGCATACTTTCGATATGATAAAAAAGATGCATTGGGAGTGCTTTTGCTGACAATCATTGCCGCGATTCTCAGCGGTTCAAAGGGGTGCTGGGCTATAGTACTAGTGTTCTCGGTATATTTTTTGTACAAATATCGCAGGAGGAAATTCCTGCTCAAGTATGTACCGATTACCGCTATGGTGATTTTCGTGTTTGGGGGAGCGATGTGGATGTATGTTTGGACACGCTACCTCTATTACTTCCAGTTTTTTTTGAGGCCGGGTGGAGAAGATTGGATAACCTTCTTGATGTCAGGCAGGACTTTGGAGATCCAACATTCGCTTGAATTTATGGCGAAGAATTGGAACTTTGGGAACTACATCTTTGGCGGCAGTGATCTCCATTTACTTATGTCTGAGACTGGGCTGGACGGATACTTCATGTTTGGGATACCGTTTCTTGCGTTGTTGTTCTCATACATAAGACTTTTCCTTGAGAAAGACAGCACCAGCGAAAACAAATTCATTTTGATTTTCTTTCTTCTCTTGGCTGCCACCGGCGGTCACATCTTTGCCAGTGCAGTAGTGCCACCTTTCTTCCTGATATACGTATTCACAGCGCGGCCAACTAAGGGACCGAACTCGAAAGGTCATCAAAGGCGAGCGACCCGTGACCCCGACCCAGGCCGACTTGGGTATGCTTGACAAGTTCCCGGAGGACAGCTCAAGCTTGCCGACGGGCCCGTGTAGGATATTGGTTGTCACGAACCTTTATCCGTCAGCTACTCAACCGACGTACGGCGTATTTGTCAAGAATTCTGTGGAGGGCTTGTCACAGGTGGGTTGTGACATTGTTCGTGTGGTTGCAATCAAAGGCAGAGGAAAAACTTTAATCGGCAGACTCCTCAAATACCTTTCCTTCTATATATCGGTCCTTGGATCTGGAATCACCTTGGAATACGATCTGCTCTACGTTCATTACCCGCCGCACTGCGCGTTGGCGGTTTTAGCTCTTCAATCGCTCAAAAAACGGAAACTCGTGGTGAACATAC
>JAKBSX010000098.1 GCA_021844725.1 Actinomycetes bacterium
AAGCACAATCTGTTCCTGTACCTCTCGCAGGTCAAATCACTTGTTGGAATGGAAGAGCAGCTGCAGTCGCAGCTTGCGCTCATAGCTAAAGACAGGGACGATGCCAGACTGCTCATGACCATCCCCGGCATCAATTACTACACCGCACTCGGAATTGTTGCAGAGATAGGAGACGTGAGGAGATTCCCGACAAAGCACCATCTCTGCTCTTACGCCGCCGATTCTGCTCAATTTTGCTTCGCCGAAAATGATAAAAATTGAAACGCCACGTCCAGGATTGGCCCGATTGAAGATGAAACGGAAGAATAATTCGCAGGGCCTGGTGGGTTTTCACGGGAGGGTCTTAAAGAATTTACAGACAAAGCTGTGCACTGCCAGAGCTATGGAGCACAGATAATTGGCTAAATTCCTTTTTCCTGGCGATGTTATCAAACCCGATTTCATCACATCCCAATTTCTGATTAATGACCATCTCACTTCATATATCGAAAATGGCTACTGAACTCCAGTGTGCAGCGATGTCATCAGCGCGTTCGAATGAGACCGATAACGAAGCAACAAGTGAGTGGCGAGAGCTAAAATCTAGGTGGCGTGACGAAAGAGCAACCAAAAGAGTGAAGCATGAGGTATTACTTCAGCTCAAGAAACGTCATAGTCTCCGTATTGATCAAATTTACGTTATCGCCGAGAGAATTTTACCCGGGCTTACTCTTGCGTACCCACGCTGCATACACGAGAAGCAAACCGGAGAGGGATACAGAGCAGAATGGCAGCATTGGGTTGCCTCAGCAATGCAAGCGCTCCGCAGACAAGGACTAGTAGAGTATGATGATGTACGCGAACTGTGGGTCATTGCTTAGTCAAGAAGATAATCGGGATCTCGAAGTGTTGGTTCTCCCCTGTTATTGCCTGATCCTTCTCTTCCTCCATATGCATCCGCACGGTTTGACCAGGACCCCAATGATTAACTTCCGATTGTATTTAAAAAAACATCGAAAGGATGGTTTGAATCCTTAACTTCACAGCTCTAAATTGGCCATTCCTGAACTTGATGCTCTGATCCGTCATTTACTAAAATAAATATAAATACCGAAGGAGAAGATTCGCGAGAAATTAATGTCAATATGGTGAGGGACTTGACAGAGGAGCCTAAAAGCAGATACGAGAAGATACTGGATGATTGGATTGATAAACATGTGGATTCTAAGCTCGGGCGACGAGAACCTTTTGACCTAAGTGGCAAAAGATGTGAGCTTGATGTTTTCCGTCTTCCTTTGAAACTGCTTCGCTACAATATTAGAAATGGTAGGTTTGCGGCCCAACTCTTGGAGTACGAAGCAAGGATCGGTAGACATTTGAGTGCAGAGGATGAAGACGACAAAGTGCACATTGAGAAACTGTTGTTGACAGACTCTAATCAGACCACGTATCTTGAGGAAGACATAAAGCGGGTTGGTCAGCTCAGACCCGGAGTAATTACGATAGACGGCGCAATAATAGACGGTAATCGTCGAGCTGCAGTCATGAGGAAACTATCGGCAATTACTGGAGATGAGAAGTATGAATTTTTCGAAGCAGTGAGACTGCCATCTACGGTTTCACCATCCGATCTGTGGAAAATTGAAGCGGGCATTCAACTTTCCACAGACCTTAAAGTTTCATATGGTCCTATTAATGAGCTACTTAAGATCAAGGAAGGGAAAGAATCGGGTCTGGGGTTCAATCAGATAGCGCTTGTCCTTGGAGGCAGTAATGACGCAAATAGTGTACGTGCTAAGCTGGATCGACTCAAACTAATCGAACAATATCTTCGCTTTGTTGGAAAGCCCGGATACTATCTCGACGCTGAACGAAGGAGCGAACATTTCATTGATTTACAGCACGTTCTCGCAGGAAAAGGGTACAAAGTACTTGAACCATCAAGAAAGAGCGAAGTAATAGAGGCGGCGTTCAAGTTGATATTTCGTGGCGTCCCACATATGCGAATAAGGAGTATGCGGAAGATAGTCGATGATAGAGCGACTCTTGATCGTTTCCTTGAGGAAATGAATAAACAACACTTCATGAACACTGGTTCGAGTGGTCCGGAAATGGAGCCGGACGCATCATTGGAGATATCCAGTGATCCGACTAGTGGCACCTCTGAAGATGAGATGTTTGTGGATTCTGTGATAGGCGCTGTTGAAAAGCCTGCTCCATCTATTGATGTACCTCCAACTGAACCGACCTCTGACGAGGATGAAGATGATGGCGAGTCAGATGTCACCCTATCCGGTGAAAACCCGAATGGTACGGATTTGAAGAGGATGTATGAGGAGTTGATTGATGACGCTCTTGATCAGGTTAACGTAAGCAAAAGTAACTCCAAACCAAGCAAAGTTGTTACGCGAATACTCAGACAGCTTCAAGTTCTCGAACAATTGAATAAAAATCAAATTTCAGCTGTTACTCCCGACCTACTTATTATTAAATCAAAGATCGACGCGATACTGAGCGCTATCTGAGTGGGCAAAATGATTCATGTAGAGACTGACACCAGACATAAGATTATTAGATTAAGAACGGAAGAGCCAGGTTCCCTGAAAGGCGGTCGTTTTGGCCTTTTACTGGAGCTTGTTCTTGGTTATGAGCTAACGACGAACAACTCAGCCGCTAAGAAAATTGATGGTTCGCTTGGAAGAGAGTTGATAACTCTTACCAAATACCTTAGAGAGGGCCGTATTCCGTTGTCTCTGGATGAACAAAGCAAACTTGAAATGAGCCATTACGCAAATTATGTCCGACAATTTGAGACCGCGCTTGTCCTCGGCAAAGAACTGCGAAAGGAGGTGCAAGATTTCCACCCGGCAGGCAAGTTCACAAGACCCCTGATGTCATTTCAATTGGCTGGCGCCAAGCATATATACTCTATTCCATTCGCCGCCAATTTCTCGGTGCCTGGAAGCGGAAAAACTACAATGGTTCTTGCAGCCTATTCAAAGCTTCGAGAAGAGAACGAAATAACGAAATTGATAGTTCTCTGCCCAAGATCTGCCTTTGATCCATGGGAGGAAGAGTATCAGCAATGTTATGGAACACGCCCGAAAACCGCAAAAGTTATAGGCACTGTCGAGGAAAGAAAGGAGTTGTTCTTAAAGCAGGATCAGTACGAACTCTTTCTTGCGACATATCAGATGAGTGTAAACGAATTTGATAACTTCAAATGGGTTCTGTTAAACAACAGTTGCATGTTAGTAATCGATGAATCTCATCATATCAAGAAAGGTCCCGGGGGCGTTTGGTTCGACTCAATCATCAATTTAGCACACTATGCAAAGAGGAGGATCATACTCTCAGGAACGCCGATACCCAACGCGATATCTGATCTGCGCTGGCAAATGGAGTTGCTATGGCCAGAATTACTGAGATTTGCGGACATATTTAATACAAGTAACGGGATCTCAGATATTAACACAATTCGCGATACAATTCAACCACTGTATGTTAGGGTAAAGAAGTCAGATCTAGCACTTCCTGAAATGAAAGTCACCATTACAAATGTAAAAATGGGAGAAGTCCAAAAGAAAATTTACAAAGCTCTTGCGGCAGATTTGCTGTCCACGTTAAGAATGACGCCAGAAAGTGTGAAATTATTCCGTGATCTCAGACGCGCGAAAATTGTTAGACTAATGCAAGCTGCTTCTAATCCATCACTTCTTGTGGAGAAATCGTACGAATTCAAAATGCCAGAAGGCCCAATCATTGATTCCGAATTGAGTGAGGCAGTAAAGAGATATTCGCAGATCGAAACGCCTGCAAAGTTTTCGAAGGCATGTGATCTTGCCTACGAAATTGCAAACTCAGGAAGAAAGGTTGTTCTTTGGACTAACTTCATCCTGAACGCATATGCTGTTTCGAATTTGTTGAAAAAAAAGGGAATTAGAACATTCACTGTCACAGGTGTATCTGTGGTTGGCGCTGTTGAAGATGATCAAGAGGAGCTTACAAGAGAAAGATTGATTTCTGGATTCAAATCATGCACTGAGGCAGCAGCGTTGGTTGCGACCGTACCCTCGATCGGAGAAGCCATCTCTTTACACACAGCAGCCAAAGATGCGATTTATATCGACAGAACATTCAATTGCGGCTTATTCCTGCAGTCGATGGATAGGATTCACCGGTTGGGATTATCAAGCGAAGACCGTGCAAATATCAATATTCTGATTTCACAGAATACCATTGAGGAAGTTATCAATAGGCGCCTAATTGAGAAGATGCGTAGAATGTATGAGCTCTTGAATGATGATATCGACGTCTTAGATATGGAAATCCCGACTGAATACCCATTTGCAGAAATTGATTCTCAAGACATTGACGAGATTAATGAATATATGATGAGAGAGCAGAGAAATGAGTGAAAATTGCATTCCACCAAATCAATGCAAGTCGATTCTATCGATACGAGACTATGGAGAACTGAACAGACTCAATTCGTTGATCGGGAACGACGGCACAGATTTAGAGACATTGAGAAATGACTACAGCTGGAGATCGGTTAAAGCATTCATATACTCGAGCGAGGAGGTCATATCGTTTGCTGAGATTTTCGAACTAGTAAAAGTAACGAACAATAAGATCTTTCTGACGCCAGCCTCTAAGAAGTTCAAAGAGTTCGGGAAAAGCGATCAGTACGAACTAACAAGTGAACAGTTGGATTTCCTACGGTTTCAGGTATTGAATCATACGCGCACCTCAAGATGCATAGATAACATAATCTCAGGATTCAGATACAATCACACAACAAACAGGTATGAACATTCTGTTAAGGATGAAGGTGAAATCTCGGCCCAAGTTGAGGCCATATTCCTGCTTAGATGCTTAGGTATAATTAAAGGAGAGAGTGATGGGGTTTCATACATAGATCCCCGCCTCAATGGAATCGTGGGCATGAAAATGCGAACGCTTCGTTCTCTTGAAGCAGGAGATTTAACTGTCTCTCCTGAGCTCCTCATACTTTCCAAGCACGCTGAAAAACTTGTTCTAGACTTTGAAAAAGAGAGACTGAGAAATATTGGAAGAAGTGACTTGAGTGAGAAAGTGAAGAATGTGGCAGAAACGGATATTAGAGTGGGATACGACATTCTTTCCTTTGATGGTTTAAAAAGCGAGCCTTTTTTTCCAGATAGGTTCATAGAAGTAAAAGCTTCTAAAAGTAATAACCTATCATTCTTCTGGTCCCAAAATGAATTCAGAAAAGCGCAGAATCAGAGAGGGAATTACTGGATATACTTCTTGGGAAACGTCAAGGCAAAGTGCAAGATAGACGAGTGTTGTTTTCACACGTTCAGTGACCCTATAAAGAGCATTATACTGGATAGACCTTCTACATATATCCAGTTCGATAAACTTCACATTCTAAGCTGAAGTCACCTCGCTGATGTCGATAGGGGCTACAAACGATAAGTCACCACAATCTCAATCCACATGGATCAACTCTTTAGGTGATGCATGATTTCTTAAACAAGCAATAGATTGACTTCATCAAGCAGAGTTGGGGAAATACAGGTAGACAACATTATGTCAAGGACAAGGTTGCAGAACTATCCGAGAATATCATCAGAGGGTGACAAATATTTCGGATTTCTAGATGAGAGGCAGCTTGAGACGCACCACACCTCCCTGACAAAAGCTCAAATGATAGATATAATCGGGGAGTCAATTGAATACGCTAATCACAAATCGAGTAGAGCATTTCTTGATATTCCACTGGACGCGGATCATACTACGTATTCCAGAATTTACAGAGAGGGTGGACAAGAACTTTTCAGGTATTTTCATAAATACTATGGAGATCCCGCGTCTACAGCGAGGGAGTGCTTCAACCAAACTTATAAGGTGATAGCGAGTCGCCAGTTCTTCAACAGGATGGTTCAAAAAGGTAGAATGAACTCAGGATGGAGGTACCAGTTCATCGCGGAGAAGGCGGCGAATGAAAGTGGGAGATTCTCCGCAGTATCAAACATAGGGACAGCTGACGCAGACTTCAGTGCAGCAGTAAACTTTACACACCAGCGGAAAGAAGCCGTCGCGGTATATGTATCGGTGAAGAACAGATTCAATACGCTAGGCGGGCAAGATTGGCCAGGGGCTATTATAAACCTTGAGAATTTTGCTAGAAATGATCGTAATCGACGTGCACCATACCTGTGCATATTTGGAATAGCCATGGATTCTGGAATACGATATATTAAGAACAATAGCAAGACCCACGCACCATATTCGGTCAACACCGAAGTATGGGGTTCAGACTTTTTCTGGCCATTTTTCACAGGATACACATATTCTTCAATCATGAAACTAGTGGCTGAGGTTCTCAAAGACAAAGGATCGAGGGAGGAGACCGACTACTCATTACCAGTTGAAGTTACAGAGGCCTTTGGTGACAAATGCAAGGAGAATGGGCTCGTGAACGAAAACGGATACTTCAACGATATCTTTAAGTTGGTTGAGTTTTTCTGTTCTAAAAAGGTGACATGATAATGATTAGCACCCAAGTCTATTTTGGAGATTCTAGGGAGATTTTGAAGAAATTCCCTGACGGACACTTCGATCTAATCATCACCTCACCTCCATACGCAGACGCACGTGTAAGCCACTACGATAGCATTAAGCCAGATCAGTACGTCGATTTCATGCTGACCTTTCATAAAGAGCTGTGGAGAACACTGTCAATCAACGGGTCCTTTGTACTTAATGTCAAGGACAAGGTGGTAAGAGGCATAAGACACAGATTTGTGTGGGAGACAATTGAATCTTTTGCCGATCTCGGTTGGCTTTGCATAGATGATTATATTTGGGTCAAACCTAACGCAATGCCTGGATACTGGCCAAATAGATTGAGAGATGAGTGGGAGTACTGCTTCCACTTGACCAAGAGAAAAGAATTCAAAATGTATCAAACGGCTGTGAGAAGACCCATTGGGACTTGGGCAGCGACACGACTCAAAGTCCTAAAGGGGAAAAGTAATTCAAGACACGATAGTGAAAACCACAGTGGTTTTGGTAGGGATCTTCGCAATTGGAAACAAAAGGATTGGGTTTTGCCAGGAAATGCGCTGCATATTCCACTTGTTGGAAGGAATCACCGGCATCCAGCCGCATTCCCTGTCGGTGTCCCTGAATTCTTCATAAAGCTGTTCACTTCGAAAGGAGATCGAGTGCTCGACCCATTTGCCGGCAGCGGATCTACTGGAATTGCGGCTGAGGCCTTGGGCCGAAACGTTGTACTGATTGATAACAAACGCGAGTATGTTGATGTCATGTGGGACAGGCTGGCAAGAACAAGAAGTGCCAGCCGAAGAGAGCTATTCATTGGTACAGAACCAACTTACAAGGATAACAAAAGACAAAGAATTTCAATTGAGAATTACCATCTTTGATTTGCCAGTGAAACGAGTGTTAAGCTCAGTTTTGCCGACAGCTTGGTGTTACTTGTGCACCTTACTATCTTATGATGTCTTTTCCCCATGTGTGAGGTGAAGTGCCACCGGTGATCGCATGTGCGATTGAGTCTGAATAGATAGACTGGTATTCTACAACGAGTAGGTATGGTTACCCGTGGTAACGCTTACTACGTACCTTCTCAGTTATCTTCTTGCTCAAACTCTAGAAATAGCTTTTCAATGTCATAAAGGACTATTGGCCCACAACCCTCAAAGTGATCTACGCTAAACATAACCTCAGATCCGTGGTTACTCATAAGGATTTCTCCCGTAATCTCACTGTCACATTCTGCGCAATTCTGAGCAGCCGATAGCACAGAGTCAACGTCGCGTCCCATCTGTCTATCCTCACTTCCAACCGATACAAGGTCATCCATAATCAGGAATTGCATACTACCACATTTCTCGCATTCTACCGGGAGAAATGCGAATAAGAAGTGCTTCGAGTATCCGAAAAAATCCTCATCTATCCCACTCTTGAGCTGGGAGTTCAACTCGTGCCATGTCCAGTAGTCTGTATCCTTCAACGGCATGCACCATATGTCCCACTGAGTCTGCAGAAATTGGATAGTCATGACTCGATCCCTAAACTG
>JAKBSX010000099.1 GCA_021844725.1 Actinomycetes bacterium
AGTCAACCAGTGCCTTGCGCCGGTCCACCGCAGGAATGCCCGTGATAAGGTCACCGTCTTTGTTGGCAACAAGCCATGCCTTGTAGATTGCGTTCGTGGCCGGTGATTCGTTTGACCCATTGAACAGCACAAGTCCATCACCACGACCGGCCTCTGTCAAGGAACGCGCGATGTACTCTTGTGTTTTGGTCGAGTCGGTGAAGATAATAGCCTTCTGTGGTGCGCCGAGCTCGCGCAAGCGCTCGAAACCCCTATCGAGTGCGTCACTGAGTTTGACGGCCTTTTGGTTGACCGTAATACCTCGCGCGAACGCGGCGTAACTGCGGAGCTCGTTCACCTCCTGCCTCATTGCTTGTATGATCTCATTGTCAAGCTTGTCGCCTGCGTCTGCGCCGAATGTGGCCGTTGTGATAGTGGCTCCTCCTTCTAGCTCTTCGAGTTCTTCGTCGGTGAGGTCACCCTCCTCGAAGTCCGCCATGATGAATCCACCGCGACTGTCGCGACGGATACCGTTTCGGATCTCCGCATCTAGGCGATTAGCAATATTCTCCAAGGTATTGGCTATGGCGTAGGTGGACGAACCGAGACGCTTACGAATAATGAGTGCCGCCAAATGGCGCTGTGAGTTGCCGAACGCAAACAGCTTATCGCTCTGCAGGTAAGCGTTAACCTTGTTGTACAATTCGATCTCTTCTTTGCTTGGCATGAATTCGATCGTGAGCGGCAGACGCTTGGTAAAGTGAATGTACTTGTCGGCATCCTTTCGGAGCGTGCGCTTGCTTATCATGGCCACACGCTCGACGAGGTCGTCGTTGTCGTCGATACCTTTGGTCTTGACATAACGCTCGCGGAACGCGTCAAGGGAGTAGAAATAGTTGGGATCGAATACAGACACGAGGCCGTAGAGCTCTTCGAGACGGTTCTGAAGGGGGGTCGCTGTGAGTAGCAATGTTTTGCGGGCTTCACGCACAATATGGCTGACAGCTCCTGGTACCTTGTTGCGTCCGGTGTAAAAGTTGCGCAGGCGGTGTGCTTCATCACAAACGACCAAATCCCACTGGCGCATGAGGTTGGTCTCGTAACGCAGGACGAATTCGTAAGAGCAGATGAGCACTTCCGTTCTCTGCTGGGCACTTCGAGCGAGCTGTTCGTCTTTTAGTTTCGGATCAAGCAGAGTGCTCGGAATGAGGAATTTCTCCTGCAGCTCTTGCTGCCATTGTTGACGCAGGCTCGACGGGGCAATTACGAGAATGTTGCGCTTACGTTCAGACCAGAACTGACTAATGACGATGCCGGCTTCGATCGTCTTGCCGAGTCCAACTTCGTCGGACAGGATCACACCTGGCAAGTACGGGGTCTGTAGAGCGAAGAGAGCGGCATCGATCTGATGTGGCTTCGGTTCCACCTGAGCATCAAATAGCAGACCAGCTAGCTTACCAACGTGGTCATTTGCGTAGCTGCGCTGCAATTCGTAAGCGTAGTACTTTGCCTGATAGGCAGTTATGGCGCTTTTACTCATCCTATTGACTGCCTCCGCCAGGTGAATATTAAGTACTTTCTTAGCGGTCGTGCTACAGCGCTCGGTCGAAGAGAGAAAAGACTGGAACATAAACGGGAGCTTGCCTGAGCGAGCGAGGAAAGTATCAATGTAATCACGACTGACCTACTTGTCTGCACTATAGAACTTACATTGGATGGCACAAACACCACCATCTCTTTCCTCTACTACCAGATCAATTCCACTATCGTGTTCACCCTGGCGGCCTGGCCATTTTGCCCATAGCCGCACCTGTTTAAAACGTTCCTGAAACAGAGGATCCTTTTCAAGAAATGCTTTTATCAGACGCTCGAATACCTGACCTTGACCTTGAGGTGTAGAAACATGATTGCGAATCTTCTTGAACAGCTCACCTGGACCATCAAGCAATTCGTCACCTTGATTTTGTTCAAGAACTGCGCTCATAGTCTCCTCTCAATTCATGAAATGAGTGCTTTTGTATATCCTATCCGATAAGAGTACATCAAGAGTGGTTTTGTGCTTCCTGGTAATGGTGACTTCTGCAGCCGTCCTATGGCTTGTGTTTCTGGCAGCCCATATCACTCATCTCAACGGCTAACTAACTAATGTAATGCTGAGATTGCTAATACGTCGAAAGGGCAGTGGCACGACACGTAAGCTCTCACCTGAAAGACCGTGAGGACCGCTTTAGAACGTTGGAGTTAGTCTTGGCTCGCACCCGTGGCAAAGGGATCATGATCTGGGTCCTCATTCCACTCGTACTCGATCGCTCTGGCCACCTCTTGTGCTTGGGTCTTACCCAAGAAATGAGCAACCAAGGCCAGCGTCATGTCCATACCAGCGGCTACCCCCGAGGATGTCCATCGATCTCGATCCTCTACCCACCTCGCCCTTGGTTCAAAAACGACAGTTGGAGCTACTTCTTGCACCCACTCCATGGCACGCTTATTAGTGGTTGCTCGGTAACCATCTAAGAGGTGGGCTCTTGCTAGGAGGGCTGCACCAGTGCAGATCGAGGCGACCAGCGAGGCTTGGCGTCCGTAGGAGCCAAGCCAGTCGATAAATGCTTCGTCGTTGACTAACCCACGCGTCCCGAGTCCTCCGGGGACCATCAAGAGATCAACACTAGGAGCCTCCAACATCGTGACAGTGGGCATAATGGAGACCCGTTGGACGCTCGGAATGGGTTTGTAGTCATGGCCAATCAACGTGATCGCGAACACATCGGGGAGGCGTCCGAGAATCTCGAGGGGACCAGTGACATCGAGGAGCTCGAAGTCCCTAAAGAGCACCATCCCTACCCGTAAGGGTTGTTGGTTCAACAAAAACTCCTCCTGACCTCATGGCAGCAGAGCAGCCCACGGGACCCGGCTCCCATACTGTAGCAAATCAGTGTATCACGGACTCACTAACAGCGCGCACTGATGGGTCGATTTTGACCGCTCATGGCGCAATACTTCGGTGAGATCCTCGGGCATTACCACGGCATCATGCTATTCACTGACCGATCAAGTTATGAGGCTCATCAATAGTTCACGACTGCGATGAGAATCTCTGGCAAAGGAAGTCGTAGAACTTCGGCATACAGACATTGGTCATCAATGACGCTCGCTGAAGAGAAGCTCGTCACTTGCAGCAAGGTCAGCCAGCTTCAAAGATTCGCTCGTTGGGTGTTTGGTCATCTCAGTTGTCACCTGCCACACAGGTTCATCATCAACTGGTTTCTCAATGCGAATGTTCATTGGTGCCTCAATCCCACTGTGTCTCGATAACACTGTGCCTCAATAACAACGCGCACCGAACCACCGTTCACCTCGGCGATCGTCACCACAACGTCGCTGCCGATTTGTAGCCGCTTACCTTCCTTCGTGTCATGACAAGCGTCCATGCCTCCTGCGACCTAACCGAGTCGGGCTCAATTGACTCAGGCAGACGCATCGCCGACGATGCTTCACGTCGTGCGCGACTTCATGGCAGTGAGCAAGGGCACCATCGATAATCGTTCAAACGTCGGTTTCACAAAGCAAGGCATCGCTAATCCCGCGGAACTGAGCCAGGACTGATTCGGCCTCTGCCATGGTGCGGCATCGCTTTAACCTAACGATGGCACGACCATCATGACCAGTCCACTTCAAGAGGAACGCCACCGATTATCGGAGCGATAGATACTTACCTGGCCGCGAGCTCGGCGGGTGCTGATAGATTGACTCTAGTGGTTTTCGATAGGGGTGCGGCAATACTCCCACACTACTTCTTCCATGGTGTGATTCACAGCGATACCGCCAACTAGTCGCTCCGAGGAGGAGACGATTTGGCTCGTATGCCATAATGCGAGAAACGACAGTCCGCCGACTCTGGCGCGCATCGGATGAAGTGTACCAGAAAATTCTACTAGGGTTTTTGATGCCGAAAGAGGGACTTCTGGCGTGTCTCGCATATAAACGAGATCCTGCCTGACGATTTAGACCAGAGGTCGATACCTATGAATTGCGGATCAAGTTGCTCATGTGTTAGTTCAGCAAAATACTCAAGTTCATAAGTTCAAGGGCGGCGGCAAGGCAACACTGACGCGAGTTTTGGCCTCATGCACCACAGCCAGATCTGTCACAGGCAGCCAATGGATGCAAAAGGCAGATGTTGCCTGCCGACGTATGATTTGAAATGCACTTTAATGGTCGGGCTGGGGAGACTTGAACTCCCGACCTCTTGACCCCCAGTCAAGCGCGCTAACCAAGCTGCGCCACAGCCCGTACGTAACACCGAAGCAGACATTACGGCAGGTACTGCATCAAGCAATCACCTACGTCTATAAACTATAGTGCGAAAGATATTCCCTTATGGTGATTTTCTGATTTGGATACATTTTCGGAAATCTTTGTGAATTTCCGTCCATGAAATAACCTGTTATCCGTTCCAGGCATGGCCTGTCAACAAAAAAATAAACCAGATAAACCTATAAATTAAATATCCCACCGTACCGATTACAAGCAATTTGAAATGCCAAGGTGGTGCTACCTGCTCTTCTTCTAAAGTAGCAGTCTGTGAAGCATCTGATACGGATACGTTGTCTTTTTTAACTTCTCCGTCGATTGGCAAGTCATTTTTTGAGAAATTATCGCCGTCTCTTACCATTCTAGAGCACCGACCACTTCTGAATTCTCTCTGTTTTCCTTCTCTTTCATTCGACAACCCTCTTTAATAAAGAACTTATGAACTTATACCGGGAGACTATGTACCTCATAGTTGATCTGGTGACATAGACTCAGAGAAAAATATTTATCCTCTTTATTTATTTAATATTTTCTCTATTTAATACCAATCATAAGTCCTACAAGTTATTTTACCTTATTCTCACCCTGAACTTAATGGGTGTCGGGCCCAAAGCGAAATAATTTCTCAGAAACCTCTCAATATAGCGTATGTAGGAAGGTTGAAGCTGTGACGATGTAAATAAGGTAATGGTGGGAGGAGAGATACCACCCTGAACGGCATAGAGTATTCTCCCTTTGGCAGGCGGCTGAGAAGCGTGAGCAATTTTAATTGCTTCGTTCAATTTAGCCGTGGGGATCCTGACTTGATATGCATCTATAGCGGATCTGATGGTCGGTAACAGTTTATTTACCCCGAGTTTAGTCTTGGCAGAAATTCTGATCACCGGGGCGTATGACAGAAAATACAATTTGTCCTTCAATTGGCTGTTAGCTGCCAGCCGCTCCTCGGTGGAAAGCAAATCCCACTTATTAGCCACAACGACAATCGGAGATCCGGAGGCGTCAATGCGCTCAGACAAACTTTGTTCTTGATGGGTTACCCCTTCGGTACTGTCTATCATCAGAAGTACGACGTCGGCTCTGTCGATAGCTGCCAGGGACCTTACCAGGGAATAATACTCTGCTCCCTCCACTATATGTGTCTTACGCCTCATTCCGGCGGTATCGATCAATCTCAGAGTCCCGAATTCCGTTTCAATCATGGTATCGATGGCGTCTCTTGTCGTACCGGGCATATCGTGGACTATGCTGCGTTCGTCTCCGACGAGGAGATTAAACAAAGTCGATTTACCTACATTCGGACGACCTACGATGGCAACCGCAAGTTCATTTTCCGCTTTGATGTCCGACTTGGTCGTAAAACGATAGCTGTCGGAATCTACGTCTTCGTCTTCATAAAAATCTCCCTCTTCCTCTTCCTCTTGTGCTTGGAAGTCAAAAGATGTGAAAGCGACATCACCTTCTGTCTCTGTGGAAGAAGAACTTTCTCCTTCTGTAAGTGCCGTGTTGTTGAAGATTTCGACGATCCGATCTAAGAGGTCTCCCGTACCGCGGCCATGCAGTGCGCTGACAGGAAATAAATCGGCAAAACCCAAGGCATAGAATTCCAAAGCATCGGCTTCTTGTCTGTGGCTGTCGACTTTATTGGCCACTAAAATGACTTTGGCGGAATCTCTGCGCAGCGATCTAATGATGCTCTCGTCTTCAAAAGTGACACCGGTCGTCGTATCCAAGACCAACAACACAACGTCGGCTTCTTTCACGGCTCTAAAGGCCTGCTTGGATACTTTTTCATCGAGCAAAGACCCACTTTCAGCTATACCGCCGGTATCGATGATCTGTATTTTCTTACCGCGCCACGAAGTGGAGAGTTCCAGTCTGTCCCTTGTGACGCCTGGTCTCTCCTCGACGATCGCAACTCTTTTCCCGACAATTCTGTTTACCAACGTCGATTTACCGACGTTTGGACGCCCGACTATGGCGACGGTAATCTGGCTGTTCTCTATTTTTGTGGAATTGTCGGTCAAGATAATCCCTCGTGATATTTTGTTTCTAAAACACGGTTAACCGGCACATGTAACCTTTGCAATGGCATCGTCAAGTAACTTTCTCAAAGCATCTCCTTCGGCTGGAATTATTTCCACCCTAATCGGGAGGTCATCGGGTGTCATCCCATCCAAGAACCGCCCTTCGTTCAAGCATACATCGGGTAGGATGTATCTTCGTCCGGGATTTGCTTTTGCCAGTGCCAGAGATAAATCTTCTCCGACCAAAAGACCGGTAACAGATGTATTACCGCCAAAAAAGTTGTTATCGACGGCCAAAATGTCGACATAGTCTTTGGAAAGTGATCCTGATTTATAGTTTGCAAGCGCGGTCTCTAAAACCTTCTTGCCGTAATGACTGCTGATCAAAGTAATCGGTAGTTCACTCGTGTCAATTTTAGCCGATCTCAAACGCCTCTTTCTTGCGGTCAGCGAGACCGGAGCCGCTACTTGATCGTCTACCTCATCACCTATTTGACCATCTTCTTGGTGATTTTCGTCTATATCGATATTGTTTTCTGTTTTAGGCAATGAAAGCGTTTTTGCTCTTCGATCCACCCCGACGGAAAGCGATGTGGGCCGCATATCTTCAGGGGAAACTTCCCGCTTAGCTATCGATAAGGAAGAAGCTCCGTCAATAGGTGATTTCTCTCCCGAGACTGTTGTCTCCGCAATATGGGGAGCTCTGTAGCCATAGCTTGGCGCTCCGTCGACAGACTGGAAGAACCCTCCTCTGACGGATCCAAAATGTCTGGAGCTCTCAATAAAGCTGTCGATAAACGCTCTGGCCATGCCGATTCCGTTTTCCAATTGGGCAAAATCTTCATAATAAGAGGCATCAGGGAAAGGACGGCCGGCAAGCAGATAGTATTCATCGGCGGCAAATATCATGCGCTTTGACAAGGCTTGTTGAAAAATATCCTGCCAGATATCGACGGCATCTAAAATATAATTAACTTCTTCCAAAGTATGTGGTCTCATCCTGGCTTCACCGCTGTAGCGGCTTACCCCGAGTGGGACGGCGGCAACCGAAGCAAGTTTCGGATACTCTTCTAAAATGCCGGCCAAAGTCTCTTCGAATCTGATCCCGTCGTTGACGCCTGGACAGACCACGATTTGTCCGTGAACGGTAATGTCGTTTTCCAATAGGGCTTTTAGGAATCTGAGACTCGTAGCTCCTTTTTTGTTACGCAACATCTCAGAACGCAACATGGGATCGGTCGTATGAATGGAGACATACAGTGGTGATAAGTTCTCTTCTATCACTCTTTCCAGATCGGCTTCCGTAAATCTGGTCAGAGTCGTAAAGTTGCCATATAAAAAAGACAGTCGGTAATCGTCATCTTTTAAATAAAGACTGCGCCGCATATTTTTGGGTAACTGATATATAAAGCAAAACTCGCAGTGATTGTCACAAGTCCTGATCCTGTCAAAGATGGGAGAGTAGACCTCTATCCCGAGAGGTTCCCCCAGGGGACGTTCTATGGTCACTTCAAAATTCAAACCGCCCCTGTGAAGTTCCATCTCTACCAGCGGTTCATCGATGGCAAACTGATATTCTATGATGTCGCGGGGAGTCGTGCCGTTTATCGCCACAATTTCATCGCCCGCCAACACTCCGGCCAGAGCCGCCGAAGACTTGGGATTTACCTGAACTATCACTGGATAAGACACACAACCAGATTATAACTAGTAACCTATACTATTGTGACAGTACGAAAGATTGTTTTAGC
>JAKBSX010000100.1 GCA_021844725.1 Actinomycetes bacterium
TCAGGTTGTAGGTGTTTCAGATCCAGCTATGGCTGAGATCATGGTTGGAGTATTGGCTGCGCAAGGATCAAAGAGAGCTATGGTCGTCTTTGGTGAAGATGGTCTTGATGAGATCTCAACTACGGCGGTTTCAAATGTTTTTGAGCTCTCAAGGGATTCAGAAGATAACCCGGTAATTACCAGATATCAGGTAGATCCCAGAGATTACGGTATAGCACTGGCAAACCTGGATGATTTGCGCGGAGGCGACGCTAGCGACAATGCAAGAGTTGTACTTGAGGTGCTGGAGGGTAAACCGGGGGCAAAGGCGGATATCGCGATTTTGAACGCTGGGGCAGCATTGTATGTCTGCGGTGCCGCTTCGTCAATAGCGCTGGGAATAGAAATGGCACGGAATTCAATAGTTTCAGGCGGGGCTCTGAAATCGCTCCATACTTTGATAGAAGCTTCTCAGCTGTGAAGGTTTGATATTGTGACAAGTCCGTCCAGTGGTTTATTATTTCAGATGCAATCCTAATAAAACCAGTTGGAATTGCCGGGTTTATGAGATGAGTAGGTCCTACCTCGGCTAGTCTCATTTCTGTGAATAAGACTAGATATCGTTGCGCGGCCTGTGGGAACGTCACTCGGTTTGACGTGACAGTGAGCAAGAAAACCAAATCATTTTATCATTTCAGCATCGGCGGAGATTTAAGAGTCGAACAGGAAGATGTGCTTGAAGAAACTGTTGATGAAGTGAGTTGCCGATGGTGCGGACATTCCAAATCTATTGAAATAGTCGAGGGTCAAGAAGGTTAACTCAATTTTTTAGGAACTTATATTACAAAATAGTTACTTTTTGACAACAGAGTGTAGAATAACTAACTAGTATGTTAGGCGTGGAAAATCAATTGACTAATTCTGAACCAGATTCCAATACCTTACAACTCCGGCTGGCTCGAAAGACCCCGATAAAAGAGTGGCAGTTGGCAGATGTAGTAGACGTGATCGTGGAGACCCCAGAGACTTCAACATTGCGCCTAGCGCTTCCGAATCCCTCAAGCTTTATACCCGGGCAATATTACAATATTCGTATACCCGTAGAAGGAAGGCCACGACCAATTCAGCGGGCTTATTCGATTGGATCTTCGCCTTACCCGGACTTTGGAATAATTGAGGTTGGGGTTAAAGAGATGGTTGGTGGCCTGGTTTCGCCTGTTCTTGTAAGGGATACGCCGGTAGGTTCCAAACTTGAGGTGAGGGGACCTTATGGGGCTTTCAACTGGACGGAGGAGATGGGTGGGCCCCTTCTGTTAGTGGCGGCTGGTTCAGGTGTTGTACCTTTTATGTCAATGATTCGTTACGCCAAGGCAAAGAATCTCACACAGCCAATGCACCTCCTATTTTCCTCCAAATCTAAAGAATACGTCATTTACGGTGACGAACTCAATAAGCTGCAGGAGGAAACAGGCTGGCTAAAGGTGACTCATACGTATACCCGTGATCCAAAAGACCCAACTGCTCGATTCCATCGACGAATTGATAAAGAAATGCTCCAGGATTTACTTGAGGAAACCTCTCCTAAATTGGGCTATCTTTGTGGACCTCCGGAGATGGTCGAGCTTTGTGAGGTTGCATTGAGGGAGCTGGGCATGGAGCCAGGTTCAGTATTTTCAGAGAAATACGACTGAGCTATCATTTGAGTGATGATACTGGTGGATCAGGCCATTTGGCCTTTCAAGGGTAGACGGTGGGCGCACCTGATTTCGGATTCGTCATTTGATGAGCTTCACAGCTTTGCTGAAAGACTCGGCATTGAGCCAAGGTTGTTTCAGGGGGACCATTACGACGTAGATTCCAAAACCAGAGAATTAGCGTTACAATTTGGCGCGGTAGCTGTTGATTTTAGGGATATTGTCAAATCGCTAAGGAAGTCGGGGCTTAGGCGGCCTAAATGATTTGTTGCCAAGAATTTGGCTCTCTTGAAACGTGTGTAGCGCCCACGTATCAAAGATTGGAATAGTGTAGGATCATGTGAAAAGCTGACACTGTTTCATTAGCAATGTTGCTGGAGAGCGGATGGGTAAACACCTTTTAGTAACAAATGATTTCCCGCCAAAGGTGGGCGGAATCCAGAATTACTTGTATGAGTTATGGAGTAGGTTAGATCCCTCCAGCTTTGTGGTTGTGACGACTTCGCACCCGGAGGCTAAACAATTTGACTTGGAGCAGAGGTTTAAGATTGTTAGGCTGCATAGACGGGTGTTGCTCCCTACTCGCTCTTTGGCTAAAGATATCCAAGACCTGGCAATTGTCAATAAAGCGGAATTCATAATTTGGGATCCGGCATTGCCGGTAGGACTGCTGGCGCCGACGATGGGGATTCCCTATGCGGTGGTTTTGCATGGTGCTGAGCTCACCATACCTGCTCATTTGCCAATCGCTTCTATGCGGCTCCGTAAGGTTTTAGGTGGTGCTGAGTTTGTGGTTGTAGCTGGCCAGTATCCTAAGAGCGAGATCGATCACCTATTTTCAAAAAAGATGGCAAATGGTCCGGATATTTTAGAGGTACCACCCGGAGTTGATGGTTCGAGATTTCGGGTTCTGGCTCAAGAAGAGCGCAAAAGATTTAGAGAGCAGCTTGGAATATCCGAGACCGATTTTCTCCTTTGCTCTGTATCGAGACTTGTCCCCAGGAAGGGAATCGATACTCTGGTAGAGGCAGCGGGACTCCTGCGAAACACTTATCCCTCGCTAAAAGTGCTCATTGCTGGTACCGGTAGGGATCAGAATCGCTTGGCAGCCTTAATTGAGCGGCGAAAAGCTCCAGTACGGCTCCTGGGGAGAATCAGCGAAGAGGAACTTCCAACGTTGTTAGGTTCAAGTGATTCCTTTGCCATGTTATGCAGAAGTCGATGGGCGGGCCTTGAACAGGAAGGATTTGGAATAGTGTTTCTTGAAGCTAGTTCTTGCGGGATTCCGGTTATAGCTGGATATTCAGGAGGATCATGTGAAGCAGTGGTGAACCAAGAAACTGGTTTTGTAATATATAAGCCAAAATCTGCAAGGCGCACTGCCGAAGCGATTTCAATGTTGATTGAAGATGAAGAACTACGACGAAATATGGGGACAAAAGGTCGCGTGAGAGCGACCGATTTATTTTCCTATGATATTTTATCAGTTCGATTGCAAAATTACCTTGATAAGGTAGTGTGAGCTAGTAATTCAGCAATTTATTGGACTATTGTATTGTGTAGATGTTGTTGCCTGGCTGATGTTTCTGCTGGGTGATAATCAATTTGGCTATAACTGCAATTGCGGCTAATTAGGAAGGGATCCGAGCCATGGAAAACGCTCGCGAAAAGATGATCATTGGGGCTACTCCAGTGCAATGCTATGCCATTGCATCGTCTTTTGAGGACTATCCCTCTTGGGCCCAGGATATTAAGAAAGTTCAAGTTATTAGACGTGACGACAGTGGTCGTCCCACCGAGGTCACCTATCGAGCCGGGGCTTTTGGCCGCACTACCTCATATACCCTGAGATACGACTATTCATTAGCTCCCACGTCACTGTCCTGGATACAAATTGTAGGAGATATAACCTCTAAACTCGATGGTTCTTACACCTTCGAATCACTGGACTTTGACCAGACCGAAGTAACCTATGAATTGAGTGTGGAATTGGCGGTTCCTATCCCTGGTTTTGTCAAACGGAGGGCCGAGGGAAGAATAGTGCATGCGGCGCTTCGCGACCTAAAGGATCGGGTTGAGTCCCAGGCCTCAATCAGCCCGAGCGCTTCTAAATGATCTTTAGGTCTGTCGCGCCAAATTATTGAGGGCGTCATCAATTAACTTCAGTGGCAGAGTTTGCAATTATGGACGATGCAGTTATGGCCAGTGAAACCTGCCAAAATATGGCGGTGCCTGCAAATAACTGTTGCCGAGGCGAGTATTTTGATCGTTTCTTCGGGTCAGGTTTTATGATTCTGTCTTGTCGAAATTTGAGCTGCTCAAATTCGATCGAAGATCGGAATACTGTTTTATTATCTATTCAAAAAAGTTTGCGGAAGCTTCTTCTTCGTCTGAGCCTAAAATGATTACGATTTGCGGGTTCGGCTCACTTGTGGTGCTTAGCGATACTTGTACTAAGCATTTGTCCTATAGAACAATTTGAGATTTGCATCTGCAGGTTAGAGTGAATTATATAAATCATGGAGACTAGGGTGTTTACATGGAATTTCGACGAATAACAGGTTTGCCACCATACGTTTTTGGTGTTATCGATTCCTTGAAGGCTCAAGAGAGAAGGGCTGGAAAGGATGTAATTGATTTGGGATTCGGTAATCCTGATATTCCATCACCTGATATTGCTGTAAAAAAGTTGGCGGAAGCTGCTCTTAATCCTAGGAACCATCGATATTCCTCCAGTCGAGGACTGCCCAACTTGCGCAAGGCAGTGGCGGATATGTACATGAGAAAGTTCAATGTTGAGCTAGATCCCGAAACCGAGGTTGTCACCACAATTGGCGCCAAGGAAGGGTTCTCTCATCTGATGTGGGTATTAGTTGGTCCCGGCGACGTCGCACTGGTGCCTTCACCATCGTATCCGATCCACATTTGGGGACCCCTGTTTGCTGGTGCAGAGGTGAGACAGGTTCGTCTGGGGCCAACTTCTAGGAGCGAAGCTTTAGGTGAGGTGCCCAGAAGAGGTAATCCAGAGGAGTTCCTTTCTAATCTGGTGGAGGCGTTTGAATCTTCATGGCCCAGGCCCCGGGTGATAGTTATTTCATTTCCACATAATCCAACCACAACTAGCGTCGATCTGGAATGGATGACGAGAATCGTTGAATTTGCCAGGGAGCGTGAAGTGATCCTGGTTCACGATTTTGCATATTCTGATACAGCCTTTGATGGTTACAAACCTCCTTCTGTACTTCAGGTTCCAGGCGCCAAGGATGTTTCGGTTGAACTTTACACTTTGACCAAGTCCTATTCGATGGCTGGTTGGCGTGCCGCTTTTATGGTTGGCAACCGTGACGTTGTGGCTGCACTAACTAAATTGAAGAGCTATCTGGATTATGGAACCTTCCAACCTATTCAGATCGCAGCAACGGTCACGTTAAATGAGGCGGACGCTTATCCCCCAGTTGTGAACCAGGTTTATCAGTCTCGCCGTGATGTCCTTTGCGAAGGATTGAACAGGATTGGCTGGGAAATAGAAAAGCCCAGGGGAACCATGTTTGTCTGGAGCGAAATTCCAGAGCCATACCAGGATTTAGGCTCTCTTGAATTTGCCAAGTTCTTAGTTTCCGAGGCTCACGTGGCAGTATCGCCTGGCGTCGGATTTGGACCTGGAGGAGAGGGTTTTGTCCGATTCGCGCTGATAGAGAACGAGCAGCGAATTCATCAGGCAGTGAGAAATCTCAAGAAGGTTCTACCGAAACTTTGATTGATTGAGGGTTTGGAAGAGCTCTAAGCTTTTTGGCCTTTGGTGGGAGATAGTTGAGCGCCCGGCGCATTCCAAATAAATTCACATTCTTGAAAGACAGCGGAAACCGTGCTGAAATAAATAATGGTTAGGATCTGACTGTGCCCAGATTTATTCTACGGATATGGCTTGATGACAGGCCGGGAGCCCTTGGGGCAGTGGCATCAAGAATTGGTTCAGTTCGTGGTGACTTGGTTGGAATAGAAATTCTTGAACGTGGTGCGGGACGCGTCATAGACGAGTTGATCGTAGATCTTCCCAGCCTCGAACTAGTGGACCTTATGGTGAGGGAAGTTCAGGAAGTTGATGGGGTGGACGTCGAGAATATTGGATTAGAGCCGAGGCCAGAGCGGGATCCAAGGCTTGACCCAATTCTCAGTGTGGCAAGCGCCATAGAACAGGACACTCTGAAAGGTGTGGTTTCAGAACTGTGCCGAAGAGTGAGTAACGATTTTATGGCAAAGTGGTGTGCCATCTACAACATTTCTGAAAGCACAGTGATCGACAGTTATGGCGAGCGTCCTCTGGATGGCTGGTTGCGCGCTTATATTGATGGTGTCCTAGGAGGTCAGGCAGGTAGCAGCGGAGTGGATATTGATAACCAGCCTTCCGACTTGGCGCTCACACTGCTTCGAAATTCTGGTTTAGTTTTGATCCTAGGGAGGAACGGTAGACCTTTTAGGGATTTGGAACGGATGCAGCTTGATGCCATTGGGCGGATCAGCGATGTGAAGTTGGCTTTATTTGTTGAAGCTGGCTAATTTATCCTGAAAACGTAACCATTTGTCTAATTTCGATGCAGCGGCCCTTGGGTTGGCAGAAGGAACATAGTTAGCTTCGTCCGTGGTTTCATAATTTGATATAAAACTGTCTAAACCAGGGAGCGTCGAGAGTGCGGCTCCGTAAGCAGAGGTTCTAGGCAACCTGGAGCAAAGTACACTAATGTGGTTGAGATCTGAGATGAGCTGAAACAGCAGCTCTAAATGTTCTGTGACATCCCCCATCGACAGTGACTGCAGCGGGACTGGGTTTGACTTGTTCCAAAGTGTGATAAAACTTGATATTTGTAGTGCAATCGACTCAAGTCCAGCTCTGGCGATGTGGAATTTATTTGATGAGACGCTTAGGCCAGCCAATAGTAACGAAGTGCTTTGGGTTTTGTCAGTATTAGTTGTCCGGTATGGAACCAAGGTCACTTGTTCTGCGCTGCGTACCTGTTTGGCCAGGCTATGCAACTCTGTCAGGGAGTGTCCTAGGTTGAAGTTGGAAAACAGCCACCGTAAAGTATCTTTAATTTCGGGCATCGTGATTTCGCTTAAGTAAGTAGTCTCGCCCTCAGGTAGCTGCCATGCTATAAAAGTGTTATCGGGGTCGTGGACTTCAGATCCCGTATTAATAAGCATTCTTGCACTCGGTTCTAAAAACAGTACTCCTTGACCTGGTAATAGGCACCCATGTGAAAGCAGCTGGGCACTTTGGCTAGACAGAAATGAGCTGACTCTTAGTTCTCTTCCGTCTGCCAGATGGATTTTTCCTAGAGTGTTCGACGGATTACTGGACGGCGTGAAATTTGGATGTTGAGTGGGTTTTAATCCCACTTCTTCTGGGATGACACCTTTGTCCATTTGTTGAATCTGATTCAATGTGTAGAATCTTGAGGCACAAGAGGGGTCAGTCAAGGGTGAAGTTGAACCAGTCAGCTGACTTAGCAGCCAGGATTCTAAGCTTCCTAAGATTAGAGAATCATTCACTTGCGCAGTTCGTATGAGCCGCTGAAAGTCGGTAGCTGATTGAGAATTGTTGGCAGCGTTAGTTGGCTCGGTCAGCTTACTTTGGGCGTCATAACTTAAAAGCCTCCCTGGCGCCTTCACCGGATCCCCAATTGGAACTGAGCTGTTTCGGTCCCATAGGAGTACAAATCGGTTAGCGCCGGATAGTCCCAATGCCTGAGGTGTTTCAGTTTCAATAGAAACTAGCGAATCGAGGTGCGCCATGATCTGAGTAAGCAGTTCAGAAGGATTAGGTTGATGTGGTTCACTCAATTGGGAATTTATCGCCACTTCTATTGATCGGACTTGACTCCCCATCTCGTCGATGACGCTAAAGTTCAACGAGGTGTGGCCAATGTCCAATCCAATCCAAGTCTTCACACCTAATAAAGGTAATGGATTCTGGACTTGAAATCCGCCTCACGGAGAAATCCGGGGGCTTGCGGGCTTATTTTGGTCACTTAGGAGTCGAAGTTTTCCGGGACGCTGACGCAGCCGTTACAGGCTTTGCCAGTGATCTCCCACTGTGCCCTGTCACCCGCTCCGAAAGATAATGAGGCAACAATGTTTTACCGCTAGGTTTGCTTTGGCATTGCTGATGAATCTGGAACCGGTACTGCCAAATACCTCTTGGTTCTAAGCGTTTCCTGTCTGACTGGCTGTATTGCGTGGACTAAACGTCTGGCAGACTCTCACGCGACTGTCCTTGACCTACGGAAGAATCCGGAGCCTTGTGGGCTTA
>JAKBSX010000101.1 GCA_021844725.1 Actinomycetes bacterium
TGTTTTGAAAAATCTTTCGTAGACGCAGGCCTTGAAAGATTTGTAGGGGATGACCTCGACGGTGTGACCTCGGCTTGTGATGTCGTTAAGTAGATACTGATGAAGAATATCTCCATGCCAGTATGCGCTGTCTGAAGTTATCAATATCTCACGAGGTGTTCGCGCGTCCGATCTTAGTGAGGAAGGACAACCAGATGAGTACGTCTCGAAATCCATTACCGTCGTTATCGAACGGCTTTTTTCGCGATGCTGCGCGGCGGACCAGATGCTCAAGATCTATTGGAGGTATCTCGCTGATCACAACTCGATTGGCTGCCAAGGTTTCCCGAAGGCCAGTTTCATATCCCGTTACTAACTATGGAACCTAGCGTTCGGGGCTTGGCAGGGAAAGACCTGTAAGCTGCGAGACCTTCTTCCCTGCCGTGTTGTATTCGCCCATAGCCTGAACCTCACCTCGTTTGGAACGGGCGAGCAAAATTTGCCATCTACAGCTTCTATAAAAGGTTTCAGCTTTTCGCTAAGCCTGGCACTTATTTTGCTATCTGAGATGGCTTGTCACCGGTAATAAGAGGGTAATCGACCAAGCATTTCCACTCGCCAGCGATCGTGAGCATACTAGGAAGTCGTTACTGCGAACATGCCCTTGCACGATCTTACCTTCAGAGCTCTTCTTCCAACTGTGGTGTATTGAAGATAGGAACGAAGTCGAGCTCGTCAGTGAACTCTGCAAGTAGTGGCCCAAAGTGGGCAGTACCAAAGAATTGATCAGCAGCCCAACCAGCCCAGGCACAGGCTCCAATGGCGAGCCAGAAAGAATGTCGGATATTGAGACTAGCCGCGTTGGAACTGTCGAGGTGAGCCAATCCCGGATCATCCACTCCTGGGTGATCATGGATGGCAGGCAACAACGCGCTGGAGATTCCAGGGTGTAACTGCGCAGACAAATTCCGATACTCAAGATAGATAACGGGACCCGTGTTGAGTCGATGGCAGACTTGTTCGATCTTCTCCGGCCAAGAGCCAGTAGGCTTCTGGTCATCTCCGGCTGGCATGAACGATGTAGGTATCTCTATCAGCTCCGCGACTGCTGGCAAGTCTCGTCCGTGGATGAAATCACGTACCCTTTTTAAGCCCTTGAGATGTCGAAGCTCGATGCTATTGAGCATAATTTCAAAGTCCCACGGATTAACGAAGGCAGACAGGTAAATGGCGTGTTCCATTGCTGCTCGTATATTGGCAACAGCGGTCTCTCCCAGTCCTTCTGCGGCTAGTCGGAAGGCGGCATGCGCCTGGTAGAAGGTTGTTGTCAACCAACCCAGTATGAAAAACTCACCACCGTCTGGGTAATTGGCAGAAGGCGGATCATAACTTAGGAATGTCTGCCATAGTCGGTCTTCGTGGGTTGATAACACGGCAAAGGAGGGTAGTGTTCTCAACTCCTCGTTCGCCGCGCCCACCAATTCTGAAGGTAGTTCTGACGCTGAATTCACATAGATGCCATCGAATAAAGTTTCTAGCTGAGCGAGCTTCTCTCGGGGAGTCCTTCCAGATTGACTTCCGCATTCAGTCATCGGGCGGACCAGTCGCGGTACACGCGCAACTCCTTATCATTTATGCAGCGTCTCGTGCGATCAAGGCTAGGCCACTGGTGATGAGGGTGACGCTGATCGCCCCGAGTGCAACCGCCCCCGCCTTCCGCTTCCCTTCTTGCGCTTGCAAGTTGGCCGCAAGTGTCAACCCATTCACCAAGAATTCGTACTCTGGACGACAGAGCGGAGGTATGACCTGTGCAACGGCGCAACTGATGATCTCGCCATCGGTCGTACCGAGCCACGTACCAAGCTGCAAAGCTCGGAATTCGCTGTCTGCAAGTAGCGTCCGCGCGTAGTCTTCGGGACTCGGGAGCGGATTCAGGCGCCAGATGCGTTGATGCGACGCCCATGGCATCAAGTCGGGTCGCCGATGAAGAAGTCCTGTGATTTGTTCTACTTTAACGTCGTTTCTATTGCTCATTTGTTAATTCGCTCCTCTTCCGAACAGTTCAACGATTGCTACCCCGAGAACCGTTGCCAAGGTAATGGCAAGGAATACTCTCGGTTCGTTCACGCCTCGCTCAATGTTCACCACCGTCTGGCGACTCACGCCGAGTTCACGGGCAAGGGCCTCTTGTGAAAGTCCCTTGCGTTCCCGGTATTTCTTGACGTTCGATTGGTATGGTGTCATCCATTCAGTATATAGTCGGCGAGCAGTGATGTCGTGAGTTCTTTACAAAATATTCTTGACAAGCCAGCCTTGCAGCTCGACAAAAGACGCTACCTCAGTATCCATATGACTGGAGATGTACATACAGGTCGCAGCAGATGCCGTCATAGGCGCGCCACGGCAAGTCAATCGCTTGCGGTCTCGACGACATCGTCATCGTTGTCGTTGAGGCTAGGTTGAGGTCGGCTCAAATTGGAATCGCAGCACGTCTGGCCCTCAGAGTGCGGTGCAGGCAAGAGTAGCCAAGTTATGTAGACAAACTGGGAACTCATGTCCGTCGTTCGGTTAGTTTGCGATAGTGAACCCATAATTTTGATCGACGTTGTCGTGCTCTGTGTTGATTGAGTATGGCTCGCCTCGCCTGGGGTGGAAAGTCTGCAACGAGAATTCCTTCTTAAGCCGTTTTGATCTCTGACACATATCGTCGAAGAGCTATCAATCTTTAAGTTTGGCAATAATTATTAGCGGACATCTAAAACTGCACAATAACAGCAAAATAATTGCACGCTGACGGACACTAAAACTGCATGGCACTGGTGGGTTCCTAGAGGCCTAGGTGCAGGCGGGTGCACATCCACAACAACAAGGAAGGCTCTCTATATGCGTACTGATGATAGTCATTGTTGCCAAACCCACAAGGAGCCCTCAACCATGAAGGATAGTAACCAAACATGAACATACTCAAGGCCTACGACCTCTATCAGTCCTACAATCAAGCAGTCAGAGAGTGTCAGTGCTCTCCCAATACCGTGCGTTCCCTCGTCACCGCGAGGCGAGAAGGTACCTTAGACACGAGAGGTGAGAGCGAATCACGATCATCTCTCTTTGAACCCCAACATCTGGTTCTCGTCACCTCTCTCGTTGAGGAGTCAAAGAGCCAGGTCAGAGCTGATGTCATCCATCGCACGTCTTATCGCCATTGGGTTCTCTGGGTCAGAATGCACAACTTAAGAGATTGGTACGCAAGGAGAAGGCTCCCGGAGCCGCATTTTGGATAAACTGACGATATGAGAATCTTCGTCGCAGGCGGGAGCGGTGTCATTGGGAGACGCCTTATACCGTTGCTGGTTGCAGAGAACCACGTTGTGGCTGCGATGACCCGTAGTGAGGGGAGAGTCGATGAGCTATACGCCATGGGTGCATTGCCAGTGCTTTGTGACGTCTATAACCGTGATGCATTAGTGTATTCCATCCTCGACTTTGCGCCAGATCTCATCATCGATCAACTGACCGACCTCCCTGACCATCTCGGGGATATACGCGCTCAGTCTGCCAGGAACAATCGAATCCGACGCACCGGAACGGCAAATCTTGTGGAAGCCGCACGGGTTTGCAGCGCAAGGATTATGGCCCAAAGTATTGCATGGGCGTTGCCAGCGGATGGAGCCTCTGCAGTGGAGTTCCTTGAACAGACTGTCCTCGGCATGGGAGGAACGATTCTGCGATACGGACGGTTGTATGGACCAGGGACTTACTTCGAAGCAGAACCACCATCTCCGCCGAGAGTACACATCGACGAAGCCGCTCACCGAACCCTCGACGCGCTGTTTGCCCCCTCTGGTATAGTCACCGTCATCGATATGCAAACAACTTGAAGGATGTCGGCACAGTTGTTTTGTGATGAAGACAACTGTCGGTTGCTAGAGATGTCTAACCAGGGTGGAGGTTGTTCCTTCTCTTGCACCGATGCAGTGCCATGAATCTCACTTCTTCGCGCAACAGTCCACATAACTTGATTTAGATCTTCGACAAGTATAGTTTAGCAGGGATAGGGAACGACAACGTATCTATCTATGCATAGTAAGTATATTGATGATGATGACATAACGCTTTAGGGATAAAGCAAATATGAATTAATTTATAAGAGAATTGGGTCAAGTGGATTATTTCGATATACTAGTATTACATCAGGCGATGGAGCTCGCCTTTAACCGTCATTTGACTGATAGCGCCTACCGAAAATAACTGAAATAAATTATTTAGACGAGGTAGGTAGTGATGTCAAATTCAAAACGTAATCTAAATACACATATCAAACCACCTGGCTGGAACCAATTGCCGGTAGATGTTGATACAGATACCTACGAAGGTTCTCCCGAAAAGCCAAAGACGATCAGTCAGCAACGAATTGTCTATCTGATCGTAGCGATCACCGGAGCAATCGGAGCTCTCACAAGGTATCTGGTGGGAAATATCATATCAGTTTCTCACAGCGGTTTCCCCTGGAATACTTTTACGATTAACATGACAGGTACATTTTTGCTGGCCTTCGTCATGGTTCTTGTTTTGGAAAAGTTTCAACGTTCTGCTTTGATCAGGCCTTTAATCGCCACTGGTTTCTGCGGTGCCTATACTACCTTTTCCACTTTTATGGTAGATGCCGCATTGTTGATAAAATACAACGACTATAAAACTGCCGTTTTATACCTATTGCTCAGCCTATTGGGAGGATTGTTGGTTGCCATTGTGGGTATGTATTCGGCAAGGTTCTTATGCAGGCTGGACCTAGTATTGACAGAGGGCAAAGATACGGTTGATGATGAAAAAGAGGACGTATCTGCCGTTATGTATCAAGATTCCTAAGTATTTGTTTTGCAATAATCGCTCTTGCTTTTAGTTGATTGTGCATAAAACTTTTGATTTGAAAAGCATCAGGAGAGAGGTAATAGATCCTATATATGGGTGGAGAAAGGAAGAAAAGTAATTGATTATACTTATGGTACTGATCGGAGGGGCGATAGGCGCTCCGATCAGAATGTGGACTGACTCCAAAGTCACCGCTCATATCGCGGCAAGTGATTACAAAATCAAAAGCAGTGCTTTTCCTTTCGGAACATATTTAATTAATATGTCCGGATCTTTTCTCTTGGGATTTCTGACGGGTCTATCCCTCCACTACCGTGTTTCAGATGCTTTGACGGCATTTTTGGGAGTCGGTTTCTGTGGTGCCTACACTACTTTTTCCACTTGGAGTTTTGAGTCTGTCAGATTGTTTGAAAAAGGCTCGTATCGAGTTGGAGTGATGAATATAGTGCTCAGTTTGGGTGTAGGAGTTCTACTGGCCGTTTTAGGTATCTTTCTGGGAGAGCTACTTTAGAAAAGCAGCGGTTTGTATTTTTAATTATTTTGTTTTTTCGTATAGGAAAAGAAAAGTCTTTGTAATCTAAGTATACAATGTCTGATTCAATCGTAATCAAAGGTGCCAGAGAACACAACCTAAAAGGTATTTCTTTGGAGTTACCAAGGGATAAATTGATTGTTTTTACAGGTTTATCTGGCTCTGGTAAGTCATCGCTGGCTTTTGATACGATTTACGCCGAAGGACAAAGACGTTATGTCGAATCCCTTTCTTCATATGCCAGACAATTCCTAGGTCAGATGGACAAACCGGATGTGGACTTTATTGAAGGCCTTTCACCGGCCATAGCCATTGACCAAAAGTCCACTTCCCATAACCCCCGCTCTACGGTAGGGACCGTCACGGAGATATATGACTATCTGAGACTTTTATATGCGCGGATTGGAAAACCACACTGTCCAAAATGTAAGCGTCCCATAGCTAAACAGTCTCCTCAGCAAATAGCGGATCAGATTATGGCTTTTCCCGAAGGTACTAGGTTTTATGTCCTGGCTCCCGTGGTAAGGGGGAGAAAAGGGGAGTATATAAGTCTGCTCGATGATTTACTGAAGTCAGGTTATACCCGTGTCAGGGTCGACGGAGTTGAATACGAGCTAAAAGACAGAAAACAGATAGAGCTTGGTCGCTACGAGCAACACTATATACAGGTGGTCATCGACCGTCTCATAAGAAGAGATAACATATTGAGGAGACTGACAGATTCCCTGGAAACGGCCTTCAAATTGGCTGAAGGGAATGCGGAAATCCTCATTCTGCCACAAGATGATCCCGGAGAAAAAGACGACACAAAGGGAAAAGACAGTACGGATGAACAGGAAAAGCAAGTTCCCGCCAAATCACGTACATCCAAAAAATCTCAAAGCACGCTTGTCAAAGAAAACGGTGAAAACATATTAATTTTTTCCGAGAACTTTGCGTGTCCGTACTGTGGAATCTCCATTCAAGAACTTACCCCAAGAAGTTTTTCTTTCAATTCCCCTTACGGCGCATGTCAGCATTGTAACGGCCTCGGAACCATTTATGAAGTCGATCCTGATTTGATAATCTCTGATCCCGAGTTGACGTTAAATGAAGGAGTGATAACACCGTGGGCAACTTCACAAAATAATTACTTCACTCAACTTCTAACATCGGTTTGCGAGCTGATGGATATACCCATGAACAAAAAATGGGGCAAGCTCAATCCAGAACAGCAAAACGTTATTTTATACGGTATTGCAAAAGAACAAAGGGTCAAAATCGCATTCAAGAGTCGCTTTGGTGGGATGAGACATATCGATGCCCGTTTCGAAGGTGTCATACCATGGTTGAGACGGCGACATCAAGAAGTTGATTCCGGCAGACAGAGAGAACAGATCGAAAGTTATATGCGGGAGATTCCTTGCGAAACTTGCCAAGGAGCAAGGCTTTCCGAGGAAGCTCTTTCGGTAACGGTAGACGACATCAATATTGCTGAGCTTTCCATGATGTCTATCAGTGAAACTATCGGCAGGATCTCAGCTTTTCAACTCGATGATAAAGATAAACTCATTTCCGAGCGACTTTTGAAAGAAATTATTTCACGTTTACAATTCCTAATTGACGTGGGTCTTGACTATTTGAGCTTGTCACGTTCGGCCGCCACTTTGGCAGGTGGAGAAGCTCAGAGGATCAGATTAGCTTCGCAAATAGGAAGCGGGCTGGTCGGTGTACTATATGTTTTGGATGAACCTTCAATAGGGCTTCATCAACGTGACAATCATAAATTAATTTCCACTCTTGTCAGGTTACGTGATTTGGGTAACACCGTTATAGTTGTCGAACACGATGAAGACATGATCAGATCGGCCGACTATATAGTCGACATAGGCCCTAGGGCGGGTGAACACGGTGGAGAAGTCGTTGCCCAAGGTGATTTACAAAGTATTATCAATTCCGATTCCTCTATTACCGGGAGCTATCTTTCCGGTAAAAAGAAAATTGAAGTTCCTCTAAAGAGAAGGAAACCAACTTCGGGTTATATCACCGTGACCGGAGCTGCGGAAAATAATTTAAAAAATATCAAAGTAGCTTTTCCTCTTGGTATCATGACGGCGATAACGGGGGTATCTGGTTCCGGAAAATCAACTTTGGTCAACGAGATTCTTCTGCGAGGCCTGATGCAGAAGATTTATAAGTCCAAGCTTGCTCCCGGGAAACACAAGTCGATAAGCGGTATTGAACAGATCGATAAAGTAATAGATATCAACCAATCCCCGATCGGTCGTACTCCGAGGTCAAATCCGGCTACCTATACGGGGATGTTTGATCACATAAGAAAATTATTTGCCGCTACCACGGAAGCTAAAATAAGGGGCTATAAACCAGGTAGATTTTCTTTCAACGTTCCCGGAGGTCGCTGCGAAGGGTGTTCCGGTGATGGGACAATCCGGATCGAAATGCAATTCTTACCCGATGTGTACGTACCTTGTGATATCTGTCACGGGACGCGCTACAACAGGGATACCTTGGAAGTACTTTGGAAGGGCTACAGCATAGCTGATGTATTAAATCTATCCTGTCAAGAAGC
>JAKBSX010000102.1 GCA_021844725.1 Actinomycetes bacterium
GCTTCCGGACAGAATTTCACAGCTGGGACTGTCAAAGGCAATCAGGTTTGCTGGCCCGGTTTCCCTTGAAGAGATGGTGAAGCTTTACAATCAGGCACAAATATCTGTAGTGCCTTCTCTTTATGAAGGATTTTCGTTGCCAGCGATAGAGGCTATGGCATGTGGGGTGCCAATGGTGGCAACAGATGGTGGAGCGCTTCCCGAAGTAACTGGAATCGACGGGGAGACCGTTCTTCGAGCTCGGGCGGGGGATCCACTGGATTTGGCCAAAAAAATATTGAAGCTCTTTGATTCGCCGATACTCAGAGAAGAGCTATCTATCAATGCGAGAGAACGTGTGGCAAACCTTTATAGTTGGACTGTTACTGCCAAAGCCACAGAAGCAAGTTATTTTGATTTGCTTTGCGAAAAAGGTTTGGTTTAAGAATTCAATGTTGTCGCTAAGGGAGTCTGATCTGGGTTCACTCGAGGGCAAGTGGGTACTTGATTTTGGCGCGGGAGCTGGAAGGCATGCTTACTGGGCATTTTCCCGCGGGGCAAACGTGGTAGCTGTTGACCTGTCAATGGATGAACTCAGTCAAGCGCCTGCCTATTTCCAAGCTTTGAGTCAGGAACAGACCAAAAATAGCATTGGCCTTGCAATACAGGCTTCAGGATTAGCACTCCCGTTTGACTCGGAATCCTTTGATGTAGTGATTGCGTCAGAGGTGCTTGAACACATTCAATCTGATTACGATGCCCTAGCAGAGATCGGGCGGGTGGTAAAGCCTGGAGGAGTGCTGGCGGTTAGCGTACCCCGCTTTTTCCCTGAACAAATTTACTGGAAGATTTCTTCACAATACCACAACGTTCCAGGTGGTCACATAAGGATATATCGACGTTCAGGATTGATCAAGCTTCTAACCAATTGCGGCTTTCGGGTGTATCGTACTCACCATGCACATGCGCTTCACACTCCGTACTGGCTCATTCGATGCATTGTGGGTGTTGATAATACCAAGTCCAGATGGTACAGGAGTTATCATCGATTTTTAGTCTGGGATATAACTAAAAAGCCAAGGATCACTGGCGAAATTGAAAGGATATTGAACCCGCTACTAGGAAAGAGCCTGGTAGCTTATTCAATCAAGGCCAAAGATGGATAGTTGCGGTTCGAGGAATTCACTGCTCAGTCGAAGCCAGCTCAGCTCGTCGCTGGATGCGCTTGAAGCCATGCAGCTCAAGTCAGGTATGATTCCCTGGTTCCATGGTGGTCGGGCTGATTCCTGGAATCATTGCGAGGCTGCAATCGCATTGGCGGTTGGCGGGAGGATCGAAAGTTCGAGGCGGGCTGCGGACTGGCTGATTCAAAGTCAGAATCGAGATGGATCGTGGTGTCACTTTTACCAGTCTGCTGGCGTAGCGGAACCCCGGAGGGATACCAACACCTGCTGTTATCCGATACTGCTGGCTGCGGTTTTGGACCTTTGCTTAGGTTCCTCAATAGAATCAAAGAGATATATAGAAATGGCCTTAGGTGGAATTGACTATGTTATTAGCCATCAACGCCTCGATGGATCAATTCCCTGGGCAATTGATCCCAGCGGAGCTCCCAATCAGACTTCTTTGGTTGCAGGTTCCTGTTCGGTCTATGACAGTCTGAGCCTAGCTTCAGGCCTAAGCCGCAGTTATGGAATTGGAGACTGGCAGAGATATAGCGATTCAGCTGCATTATTGAAGGGGTCGCTGGAGATGGGTAGTGGGATATACCAGGATACTTCTGACTGGGCGATGGACCGCTACTACCCAGTTTTGGCAGGAATATCTGATTCCGGTTCGCTGACTGGGCAATTTTTGGATCAGTTCTACCAGCCCAAATGGGGGATCCGCTGCCTGAAAACAGGCGACTGGTTCACTGCTGCCGAAACTGCAGAAGCAGCCATGGCGCTGCACATAAGCGGTGAAGTTGATATGTCCAACGAGCTATTTTTCTCCCTGGAGCGCTTCAGATGCGAAGGCGGAGGTTACCTGACTGGGTTGGTGGCTCCAAATGGGACTTCTTTCCCTTTTCTTGAGCAGTCCGCCTATTCAATTGCCGCAGTAGTTCTTGCAGGGTACGTGGTTGCAAATAAGGCACGGCCCAGTTTTGCCAGCACCATCATCTCTCTTTTTGCATAACCCTAAGGCTTCCGGCCTCATAGAGTTGTCTAAACCCCATCTCTTTTGATCGTAAATAAATCTCATATGGCGGGGTACCGCCCAACTGCAGATTTTCGAATACATCATGAATGGCTAGAATTCCGCCATCTGCAAGTTTGGGCACCCAATCATCAAAATCCAGGTGTGCCTGTTCTTTGCCATGCCCCCCGTCAATGAATAAAAACCCTATGGTTGTTTCAAATACTGAGGCGAAAGTCTGCGAATCGGAGGCGACAATGATCACAGAGCTATTTAATCCTGCAAGTGTAATTGTTCGTCGAAGCCCGTACAGGGTGTCCATCCGTCCAGAGACAGGGTCTACCAGAGAGGGATCATGGTGCTCCCAGCCGGGCTGGATCTCTTCAGACCCTCTGTGATGGTCGATTGTAATAAGTTTTAGTCCTAGCATTTTGGCAACTGTGCCAAGGTAGATAGTTGAAAGGCCGAGGTAGGAACCGATTTCAACTGCTGGATGTGGCGGCAACTCCTGAGTCAGCCAGATTCCATGGGCGAGCGCCAATCCTTCGGATTCCGGCATGAACCCCCGGGTGGTTTTAATAAGCTGACTTAGTAAGGAAACTCGGTTTTTGACTTCGCCATTTGGTATAAAAGTCATTGTGCGGCCTTATCCCTGGGTGGCAATGTCTAGTTTTTCGCATTGCACATTGTCGTCGGAGGATAACGTGGTGCGGTCTTCGGGGATATGATGCTCGAGAGGTAAAATCAATCTAAATTCACTGCCTTTTCCGCTTTCTGATGTTACTTCAATCTTTCCGTTCAGCGAGTGGGTGGCTCTCCGGGCGATGGCCAGACCAAGTCCAGAACCCCCTGAGGCCCGGTCCCTTGCTTCGTCGACCCTATAGAGTCGGTCAAAGATCCTATTCAGGTGGTTGGGTGCGATTCCTATTCCATTGTCAGCCACCGAAATTACCAACTCGTCCTGGTGCTTTTTGACTGTAATCCTGATCTTACCTCTAGGGTCCACATATCTAATTGAATTGGACAAGAAGTTGCTAATGACCATGTCTAGCAGTCTTCTATCCAGAAGAACTTCTTCATGTGGTGCATCCCAGGTAATAGCCAGATGCTTGCTGGCTATATTGCTTGAAAAGCGAAGTACCAATTCTTTAATGTATAGGTCTATGAAAAATGCCTCTCTGCTTACAGTGTGAGCGATGTCCAAGCGGTCAAGAGTTCTCAAGTCCTTGAGTAGATGATTGATTCGGTCTGTCTCTTCCTGGATTAGCCATGCCGCTTCTGACATTTCATCCTGGGATTTGATGGTCCTATCACAGATGGCCAAAGCAAAGCCGGAAACAGCGTTTATTGGCGTAGCTATTTCATGACTGAGGTCTCCAAGAAATTTCTTCTGCTCGTTTTCGTGGTCTTGAAGTTTTTGAGCCATGGAGTCAAACGCACGAGCCAAGCTTTGAAATTCCCTGGATCCCACTTTCCCGATTCGTGCCGACAGGTCGCCTGACGCTACCCGCTCAGCTGCGTTTATAGCTTCTGATATGGAGTCAGACAACGAGCTGGTAATCATCTTAGAAATAAAGAGAGCTGCTGCCAATGTCAGCAACACGAGTACCAGCGTTCCGAGAGTCAGCTCCATTGACAGAGTATCAGTGTAAGGAACGCCGGTTGCAGCGGTTACCTCAATGGCTCCAATCTTGCTGTTGGCATTTATAACCGGGGCCGCCAAACCTGAGCTGTTGTTGGCCGTAAGGAAAAGGTGACCATTTTGATGAATCGCAAATGAAGTTTGGGGAATCAGTGAAGTTGCCATAATTAGCTGATCTTTGGGGGTTCCAGATGCAGCCAGACTTGCTAGTTTTTGAGCGCTTCGGTCCAGCCTTTGGCTTGTGGCATTAACCTGGACGTGGTATTCAATGGCATTTATTACAAAATAGGTGAAGCCCAGACCAACGATGGTGGCCACAGCCATGATGCCGAAAGTTTTAACGTGAATTGATTTGAGCCACCGCAGCATTAGCCATCCAGCCGATACCCGATTCCCCTCAGGGAAGTTATTGTGACGGCTTGACCCAGTTTTTTCCTAATCAAGCCAATATGGACGTCGATTGTTTTTTCGGTGATATAGGTCGTTCCCCAGGCAGCCATGAGCAAAGACTCGCGGGAAAAAACTCGGCCAGGGGAGGATGCCAAGGTGGTCAGAAGATCAAATTCCCGCCTTGACAGCATTATCTCTTGGCCGTTTACCCAGCATTGCCTGGAGCGGGAATCCAGAGTCAATGTATCACCTATGTTTATCACCGGATCTTCGGCTACGAGCCCTTTTGATCGCCGAATCTGAGCTCTGACTCTGGCTATCACTTCAGGAGCGGAGAACGGCTTTACGATATAGTCATCTGCTCCAAGTTCCAGCCCGGTTACTTTTGACGACTCCTCACCCCTGGCAGTTAACATCACAATCGGTATGGAAAACTTTGATCTTATGGCCTTGACTAGTGAGAATCCGTCCATACCTGGCATCATCACATCGATCAGGGCCAGGTCGGCTCCAACCTGATCTAGCAGGCTTAAGGCTTCCTTGCCGTCTCTGGCTTCAAGTATAGAGAAGCCTTCTTTTGCCAGGTATGAACTAAGAAGTTTTCGTAACGCAAGTTCATCATCGACAACCAGTATTGTTCCTGTATTAGTCAATTGGATTACTTTCGTGTGAAGCTATCGCCGGTTGAATTACTTTACCTACTTGTGAGCGTTCTGTTACCTTTTCATTACGCCGCACCACTATCTTTATTTCTAAGCAAGTCAGATGATCTAACCAAGTATAAGCGCTGCAGATTAAAAGACTCAGGCGATTTTCACCCGTGGCATGCGGCTATATCTTGGTCGGTGGCCGCATGCCCAACCCTACGTTTAACGTTAGCCTAGTATCGAAGCTCACGTGATCAAAATTATGCCACGCTGAAACCAAGGAGCTTCTTCCTAAATTCCAAATTTACCTGGTATCGCTCAAGGGTTTGTTGCAAACTTTTTTCACCCGAAGGTATCTGATGCGATTTGAAGAAGCCGTTGATCTCGTCTGCCAATAGATGAGATTCTTCAGAAATAAGCGCCGTTACGCCTGACAACATTCGGGAAATAGTGTTGTCAGGAAATCTCTCCAGCAGGGAGTCCCAGTTCGCCTTAAGGAACTCCCATGCCAGTGGACCAGAAGATTTACCAGTTAGAAGACTTGCAATCACGAACGGACCATTCTGGCTTCTGATGTCATCAAGCGTCATACGAAGAACCTTATTTATCAATTCCGGCTCTCGAAAGTGCGTCAGTGCCATCAGATACCTGTTCTCTTCCTGAGGAGTGGAAGGATGGCGGTATCTATCCAACATGAAAGCAAAGTCAGCTTCATCCCCATTGAAGGCGACTACCTTTAGCACCGCCGATATAATATCGGGGTCAATGTCCTGCTCTATCGACATTTCACGGACGAACAGCTCTTTGCACTCAGCTATGGTGTCAAGGTGTTTTCCAATTGTGCCTAACGCTGCAATGACTGAAGCGCGCAATCTTGAGGTGCCTTCCGGCTCGTCAGTTTTGGCTTCAAATCCGATTTTCTCAAGCAGGGGAAGCAGAATTTGTTGGCATTTTGTTGCCAGGAATTCCCGTTTTTCTCCCTCAAAAATCAATTCCATAACCGATAGCGCAGATATCATAAGATCCCATAAGCTGGGGTCGGTTTCCGGAGCAATTGCCTCCAGCAGATCAAAGAAATTTGCAACTTCAAGCTTTTGGGAAAGCACAAGTGCCCAGATATCGCTGGCAAGATTGAATTTTTCCAAATCCTCAAGCTCGGCAAAATTGTCAAGAAGTCTCTGGAGCAGCTGCTGGTCATAGGAGGCTCTGAAGAAGCCCCAACCTCCAGCGTTTACAATCACCAGGTCCTCTTGCGAGGCAAGTCTAAGACGAAGCGGTTCGCTGTCTAAAAGTGTTCTTTGGACGTTTTCACCGATCCTTATTGATAACGGAACTCTCCATGAGGTTCCGACCATCGACTCGCTGCCTTTATAGCTTTGCGGATCTAGATATGAGAACGGTTTCTGAGTTACTTTTACTTCATCGCCGTCGAGTTCAGCTGTGATAAGGGGGTGCCCTCCCTGAAATACCCAATCGATCATCGTCTGTGATATTGGTTCGCCGCTTGACTCCTCAAGCGCGCTCCACAAGTCAGTGGTTTCGGCGTTGGCATATTTGTGTGAATTAAGGTAGTTGGTAATTCCAGATCTGAAAGTGTCCTGCCCGAGGTAACGCTCAAGCATTCTTAGCACGCTGGCGCCTTTTTCATACGTTAGGACGTCGAACATTCCCTCCGCATCAGACGGCTTTTCAACCTTGAATTCGATAGATCTGGTATTGTGAAGTCCGTCAATTGCCAACGCTGCGCTTTTGGATAGCCCGAAAGAAACCCAACGCTTCCAGCTGGGGTTATAGGCATCCGTGGCCAGCAGCTCCATGAAGGTTGCGAATGCTTCGTTCAGCCATAAACCGTTCCACCATTTCATAGTCACCAGGTCGCCAAACCACATGTGGGCGATTTCGTGACATATGACGTCCACAATTCGTTCAAGTTCGATTCTGGACGATTTATCTGGATCGACAAGAAGCAGCGTTTCCCGGAAAGTAACTGCTCCCAAGTTCTCCATTGCGCCAAAGGCGAAATCAGGAATTGCAATAAGGTCTAATTTTTCGCCCGGGTACGGGATCGAGAACCAGGAGGAAAAGAATTCAAGCGCGTGAATAGCCACTTGTTGGGCAAAACTGTGAAGGTGCTGTTGATTCGGTTTCGAGATAATTCTGATGGGGACGCCTGATCCCATTTTTACTTCAGAGGCCTCAAGCGGCCCTATGATCATGGCTACAAGATAGGTTGACATTGGGATTGTATCTCTGAACCTGACCAGTTTGTGACCATCATCAAGCTCCGTTGTTGACTCTTCCGGAGCATTTGAGACAGCAAGAAAATCCCGGGGTGTCTCGATGGAAATACCGAAGACTGCCTTTAGATCCGGCTCGTCGTAGCACGGAAATGCCTTACGGGCGTCCGTTGCCTCAAACTGGGTTGTGGCTAAATATTTGGGCTCACCGTCTGCAGTGTCGAAGCGACTTTTGTAAAATCCTGACAGTTGGTCATTGAGGAACCCTTTGAATGAGAGTTCCAAAGTCGCGTTTCCGACCGGGATCTGTTCGGGGAAAGAAAATATTACTCTTTCGTTCTCGTTTTCGAGCTGTATGGATCCCTCAAAAGTCCCGGCCGAATTGGAAAGGCGGACTGATTCAATTTCCAGGTCCACTGAATTCAGGGTGATTGTGTCAGAGGGTTGACTAACCTCAATATCTATCGATTCAGTTCCACTAAAGGTGAAATTATCGAAATCGGGGCGGACCCTTAGAGAGTATCTTTTGGGTACTGTGTTTCTTGGCAGTCTGTAGTTGGTTGAATTATCCACAAAACTTACCGTAGTTGATTATCTGACCAATTGGTAGCTATGTTTGTGCAAGAATTTGGCCAAATTATCGGAGTATCGCTTCTAGCTGGCAATATAGAGAGGTGTGAGAATTATCGTGGATTCGATGAGATTTGGTTCGACCAACGATGTAGTTGCCTTGGGAAGCGCGATAGTAGATGTTTTTTGCAGCGTTTCGGAAGATTTGCTAGATCAACTTGGCCTGAAAAAAGGATTGATGCAGCTGGTTGGTCCGGCTTGATCCGCTACATCGAT
>JAKBSX010000103.1 GCA_021844725.1 Actinomycetes bacterium
GACTGAGAAGAAGGATGAAAGGAAAGTAGATGGCGACCAGCTTCTGGGCATTGATACTCGCATCTCGGTAATTACTCGAGACCTTTGAAAAGTCACTGCTGTTCTTCGCCTGTCTCCTGAAAGCTTGGGCTACGCGCACCCCTGAAAGTCCCTCCTGAAGGTTCGCGTTCACTTCGGCGATACGCTCTCGGGCGATCGAGTAGGCGGCACTGGACGCCCTCTGATACCAAATCGTCGCCAAAGCAAGAGGAGGAATGACGGCAAAGGCGTAGAGAGTCAGCTTCGGACTCATCACCATTAGTGCTATCGCTATGCCGACAAAGCTCAAGATGCTTACCAATGCGTTGATCAGCCCTGTCTGGAGCAGGTTCGAAAGTGCGTCGACATCCGTGGTCATCCTGGTCATTATTCGGCCACCCATCTCTGACACGATCAGAGCCAATATCGCCTACGGCAAGCCGGATGCGACTCTAGAGATGGTCGAGAATGCCGCCAAGATGGCTGGAGCTCAAAGGTTCATCTCTGAGTTCGAAAAAGGTTACGAGACAGTCGTCGGCGAGCGGGGATTGACACTCTCCGGAGGCCAACGGCAGAGGGTCGCGCTTGCCAGAGCCCTTATTACCAACCCCTCGATTCTGCTCCTCGACGACGCCACTTCGGCAGTGGACGCGGTCACCGAGTCGGAGATCAACCAGGCTCTATCGCTGTTCAAGGCCAACAAGACCGTCATTCTGATTGCCCACAGGCGCTCGAGCCTTGCACTTGCTGACCGCATAGTCCTGATCGACAAGGGCAGCGTCGTCGCAGAGGGAAATCATGAAGATCTCATGGCGACCTCCTCTTTATACAGAGCTCTCTTTGACGGTGAGGCGGAATCACTGAACGAGAATGTCCCGGAACCGCTAGGTGTGGCCCAGCCTTCCGCGATACCCAATGGTGGGGTCGCGGTGTCGAGCCCAGTTGTCCAGAGGATATCCATGCCCCGCGGTGGAGGGGGAGGCGGCAAGGGAATGATGGGGGTCGCTCTCACGGCCACCCCAGAGCTGCTGGCGGCGCTGGACAAGCTGCCGGTTGCAAATGACGAGCATGGGGTTGATCTGGACGACCAGGCGAAGTTTCGAAGCCGGTTTTCGCTTCGCGAACTTGCAAGACCGTTTCGCTTTGCATTTATTGTTGGGTTTCTTCTGGTGGCTATCGACACCGGTCTCACAGTTATCGGGCCTGTCTTCACCAAAACAGGTATCGACTCCGGTGTTCTGGCAGGTTCGAAGACGGTTCTCATGCTCGCATTTGGGGGTTTCCTTCTGTCTGCCGTAGCAGATTTGTTCGTGATGTGGGGAGAGAATTACGTCACGGGACGCACTGCTGAACGCCTGTTGCTCGCCTTGAGAGTCCGGATCTTCTCGCATCTGCAAAGGCTTGGAATGGACTTCTATGAGTCTGAGATGGGTGGCCTCATACTTGAGATCGTTCAACGCAGCCCCCACCTCGTAAGTCACCGAAACTATCTCATCTCTGCTCATCCAGTCCGTCCAATATGAGAGCATCTCCCTCCAAGTCGGACCGAGTAGCGCCATGCGATGCTCCTCCAAGGTGGTAAAACGACGATGGTACCCCAGTTCATGCCGTTCGAAAGCCCTACTGCCAGGATCAAGGAACGGGCCGAGTGGAGCCACGTAGAACTGAAGGCGGGGGTCGGCACCAAAACGATCTACCAGATACCGGCAGTAGTCGATGGTGGAACGAGCTGAAGCCGCATCCTGACCCGGTAAGCCAACCATGAAGAACAGATCAAGCTTGCCGCAACGTTGAAGAAGCGCTGCCTCTAGGGTCTTCTCCAGAACCTCATTGGAGACCGGGAATTTGCCGTTCATCTTGCGGATCTTGGGATCGGGAGATTCAATAGTTATCTGCAGGCTCCACTCTTTCGTCGAGTCTCTAACCATGGAGAAGAAGTCAGAGTCTGCCGGATAGAAGAGTTCTATCACGAGTTCGTTCGAGATTTTTGCCGACTTGAAAAGTCCGAAGAAGCGCTGGGCTCTTGGAACACCCCCTATGCGTGGATCGTGCACCATGAATATCGGAGCTTTGGAGAAAGTTGCTATCCGTTTCGCGTCAGAGACAAGCTTCTCAGGAGAACGCATTGCGGCAGATGACCGACCTGTCACCATTGCGTATCCCGATCGTGAACCGCCACAAATTGCACAGTTATAGGTACAACCACGAGAGTTCAGCAACATGGTCGATGGATACCTTAGCCATTCAACGTAAGGAAGGAAGTCTTCCAAAGTCTGATATTTGAATATGGCATGGGTCATAAAGTTATAGGCCGGCACATCGATCCAGTTTAAATCCGCTGGGATAAAGCTAAGCGGGTTCACGACAACAGTGCCGTCCGGTCGCTTCCAAGTGAGGTTCTCAACGGTCTCAAGCCGCCCCCCCTCCCTCAAGGCCTGGAGAAGCTGACGACAGGGCTCCTCGGCGGAGTCCCCCCTTATCACGAAGTCAATTGAGGGATTTTCTATCAGCTCTTCATGAAAGTAGCTGGCAGATAGGCCACCTACCAGGACTTTTGCCTCAGGATGCACCTTCTTGACCAGTTCTGCGATGCCGAGTGCCCCATTTGCGTGGGGAAGCCAGTGCAGATCTATCCCGAACAGATCCGAGTCGAACGCCCCGATATGGGCCGCAACGTCGAACTCGGGCTCCCGGAGCATCCTCAGCGCGAGATTCGCGATCCTGATGTTGTAGTTGTTAGCCTCGAGATAGCTGGCGATGCTTGTCAGGCCGATTGGGTACATCTCGAATTCGTCCGTTGATGGGATGACATCCGCCAGCGGGCCTTGGAGGATGACCTCTTTTCGAAAGTCCCATACAGACGGGGCGTGGAGCAGGACCATGTCAGGGCCAAATGTCCGCTTTAGGGCCTTGCGCAACTGACCAATCATCACTTTTTCGCCACGCCGAATCCGGAACTGTTCACGGTCACGAACTCGAGCAGCATAGAGCCTCTATTCGGCGGGGCAAAGGTGGAAGTTTGATCGTCTTTTGAGTGCCGCTCTCTTCCAAGGGGTGTTGCAGGCTCGAGTTCCTCTGGCTTCATCTGCTCTCCTTCGGCTCTTGGTTGGCTGCCATCTATTTGCCATGTTGCCGAACCGGCATGAGGCCGAATGCGTCGATTCACTACAACCAATCAAATTCTAGAGCTGGGATGGCACCGTAGACAAGGGTCATTTGGCGCTGAGAGTTCGATCTCACTTCAAGTAAATGTATACTTTTGGCAATAAGAATGGTCAGTCGTATGAGCCCTCTGCGAACCATCTGCCGTTTGAACTTTTGACTAGCAGGGCGCCCATCTCATCAGTAACTATCTGGATTCTGGCCCCTTTTGTTGAATGCTCTGGATACCACCACCTCTCCATCATCGGCCAGAGGGAGGACCACTCCAAGACTCTCACCCTTTTACCAGAACTCTCAACTCTCATCCAGTAGGGCTCTCCGCTCAGAAAGACATTCGCCGATACGCTTATCAAAGTACCCTCCTTGGTCAAGAGCAAGATCTCCACCTCTGGATCAAAACAGATAGCCGGAGACGCACTTAGTAACCTCCCCGGCCAAGGAGGTCTCTCTCCTGCCTTTTGATCCATCGGTTCATCGAGATCAAAGAGATGGAGCTGCCATGGCACCATTTCAACACTTTCCTTTGGAGTCCTAGATACTTTTATCTTTGCGATAGACGACCTCTTGCCGACAATTGCGTCGACTCTTGAAAGTGCCTGGGAAACCTTGGCCACAGATGACCTTTCGCTACCGTCAAGATCAAGCTGAATTCTCAAGGCTGATACGACCCTTTGCGGCTGCAGCTCAACAGTCTCTACACCAGCCGAGGGAGCAAACCTCGGATCTGTAGACCATGATTCGAGCTGCCACCTGATGCGCTCCAAAAGGAGCTGAGCCGACAATCCATCCTTTACACCCCAATCCCTGACAGACTCCTCTCCATTTTCGCTCATAAGACGAACTCGCATGATCTGACAGAGGTATCCGCTTTCCAAAAGATGGCTCAGCATCTCCTCCACCCTTGCCTTGCATGCAAAGACGACTGATGAAGCAAACTCCAAAGGCTCCGGCAATTCGATCTTCTGGGTGAGGTCCTCTTTGATCTCAGCAGCCTCCAGCGAAGATGTATCCAGTCCTCCAGCCATCCTGTGCAAGAGTGCCCCTCTGTATCCAAACCTCTCCAATACCAGATCGAAATCAAGATCTGCAAACTCGCCCAAAGAGCGCACCCCCAGACGATCAAGAGTATCGGCAATCTTACGGTCGGGTAGTTCCCTGATCGGAAGTGGAGCCAGAAAAGATCCGCTCCTGCCCGGAGGAATCAGAAGCGAGTTCCTGGCCGCTATCTTGGCCGTAAAGATACCATCGGCGATGGAGACGCCAAAAGAAAAGACCGAGCCTTCAGCAAAGAGATCGGCTGCACGATTTAGCAGTTCCCGGGCTGGGGGAAAAACCTCTACAATCTGGTCCTCCATCGCCTTCCTAACCTCTAAGGCAAGTCTCTCCTCGCCTCCAAAATATCTGGAAGGACCCCTGGCATTAGTGCCACAAACTCCGATGTCAACGATCTCGATCAAAGGAGAGAACCGTTCCAAGACATTGGCTATCTTGGCGAACAAGCCGCCCTGATCGATAGCATCGACAGAGATCACCTGCAAGCCGGTTACGGCAGATGTAGCTGCTCTTACCCTGTCTCCCGCTCTGACTCCAGCTCTGAAAGCCTTTGGCGATACATCGGTCACTACTCCATTTCCTGCCACTACGGCCAAAGGATCGATCCCCCCTGATCCAGCAGATATGAAAGGCCAGTAGAAAAAATCAACCAGAAGCACTCTTGGAGCTACCTGATGCTCAATGGAGTCGAACAACGAATAACTGGGGCGGCGAAGCTTTACTTGGGGAATCTTCTTAGACATAAAAACACCTTTAAATGGAGACTGCTATGCTCCTCGTCGCCCCACCCCGCCTACTACCCAGTGAAAGAGATAGCCTACGTTCCTTTATAAAACCGCTGCCCCTATCCAAGCCGGTAAAGCCAGATATTGAAGAGCTGATCCAGTAGTCATAAGAGCCGGGCCACAGCCCTCTGCCACGTGTGCCTGTGATATCACAACCCTGCTGGACAATAGCAATGATCGACTTGTTCACCCTGACCCTGGATGTGAGGTTGCGAGCCTGGGAGGAAGAGATGAACCTTGGATTTGCAATAGCAACGACCCGGAAAGCCTCTGTAAGCACTGCGACAACCTGAGCTAGATCTCTCCCCGGATCAGGAACGGATACAACTTTTCCAAGATCCACGCCCTTCTCGAAAGCAGCAAGAAAACCCAGATTCTCGAAACCCACCAAGGCGCTCCAGTTCCTTCGAATGCCGCCAGAAGATAGGAACTCAAAAACAGCTGATGTCGCCCCCGAGTTCGATTCACCTTCAAACAAGACAACCGACCCCAACTGGATTCTGCCCAATGGAAATATCTGTGCCAGAGAGCCACCCAGTTCCACATACCTCTCACTAGCCAAAAGCTGAGGAGATACGAATCTCGATAGATGACTGATCGATTTTTCAACAGCGATATCCATATGACTAATTTATCGAACATATGTTCGAATAGCCATACGGTAGATACAAAATTTTTGCACATCGGCAGTGGCAGAGGATGAGCAAAATCATGAGGTCTGCTCTAATCATCACAAAATCAATAAACAGACGCCCAAAACAGAAAGCGAGAAAAATTACTGTTAGATTGAACCGAACAGGCAAGAGGACAAAACTACCATTGAGCTTTCCAGGCACGACAAGTCTAAGAACAATATGGCCTGGACTGATCACAGCAGCTGGATTACTAACCATGGGACTAGCTCTTCACCTAACCCTCGCCACAGGCCGAAGCGCTGGCTACGCCAAGTCAGGAACCCTGAAACTCCCCCGAAATCCATCCAGTGGCAGCCACGCACCCATTCCAACACCCACCACAGTGCCTGTAACAACAACCTCTACAACAACGACAATCCCGATCCCAACTGAACCGGGAGGTGGCTATACCTTCTACCCGGGGAAAAGGATCGTGGCCTTCTACGGTGCACCGGGAGGTGGCGGACTCGGAGTATTGGGCCAAAACTCTCCGGAAGCAATGTGGCCCAAGCTGATCGCCCAGCTTGCACCATACCAGCAGCCGACAACTCCAGTCATCCCCGCCTACGAACTAATCACATTCATAGCCCAAGGATCACCGCAGCCTAACGGAACATACTCATCCAGACTGACAAATCAAACTATAAAGCAGTACCTCGATGTCGTACGGGAACACCACGGCCTGCTAATACTTGACATCCAGCCAGGCCGAGGAAACATCCTGGCGGATGCACAGACGCTGACCCCTTTTCTATCCCAACCTGACGTCGCCCTCGCCCTTGATCCTGAGTGGAAAGTGGGCTCCACACAGGTCCCCGGACAGGTTATTGGCAGCACAACCGCTGACCAGATCAACCAGGTCTCGAACTGGCTGCAACAGCTGACAGTCTCAAACCACCTCCCACAGAAGCTTCTTCTGATACATCAGTTCAAAGCCTCGATGATCCAGAACAAAACTGAAGTCGTGCCCCAAACGGATCTAGCAATTATCTTCAATATGGATGGATTCGGAAGCTGGAAGGCCAAGACAAGCAGCTATAAGCTGCTGGCTCAAGACCCAAACTTCCCACTGGGCTTCAAACTCTTCTACAGACAGGATTCACCCCTGGAGGATCCCGCCGCTGTGATGGCGCTACAGCCCCAGCCCGTGATAGTGGAGTACGAATAACCACCTGAACTGCTATGCCACACCATAGAGATCCTCAAAGGATCTCCACATAGAAGCATAGATCCCCTCTTTTTCTATCAGCTGACGGTGAGAGCCCTCTTCAACGACCAACCCGCCCTCAATGACAACGACGCGATCCGCTCTTGCCGCAGTTGGCAATCTATGAGCAACGATGACTGTGGTGCGGCCCCTTGCCAAAATTCCAAGAGCCGCATTCACCTTTGCCTCGGTGGCCAGATCAAGATTCGCAGTAGCCTCGTCGAGGAGGAGAATGGAAGGATCGGCAAGATGGGCCCTGGCCAGAGCGATAAGCTGACGCTGGCCGCCCGAAAGGGCCCTACCACGTTCGGCAACGAAAAAGTCATACCCGCCTGACAGGGTGGATATGAAATCGTGGGCACCAACCGCTCGACCTGATTCTTCGATCTCCTTCAATGTAGCCTCGGGGTTGGTATATGCGATGTTCTCTGCAACTGTTCCCGTGAAGAGGAACGGCTCCTGCGGAACGAAGCCCAACCTACGTCTATATGCACCAAGATCCAGATTCCGAAGATCGACACCGTCGACCGTGATCTTGCCGGAGGTGGGATCGTAGAACCTCTCGATCAGCTTTAGAACCGTGGACTTTCCAGCCCCAGTTGTGCCGACAAGGGCAACGGTCTCTCCGCTGTGAATCCTCAGATCGAGTCCGCTTAGCGCATCATATGATGAACCTGGATAGGCAAAGCGAACGGCATCGAATACGATCTCTCCTTTGATCCGGTCCAATTGCAGAGGTGAGCCGAACTGTGGGGTCGAGATCTCTCTCTGCATAAGTCTGGAAATCTGATTCATCGAAACTCTGGCCTGCTGCCACTGGTCAAACGTCTGCGACAACTGCTGAAGAGGTGAAAAGAGCTGATCAACGTAAAGGCTGAATGCGATCAGAACACCGACCTTTATCTCGTGGGACCGAACCATACCGGTCCCTGCTCCAAGTATCGTCGCCGAAGCAAGGTCACTGAGAAGAAGGATGAAAGGAAAGTAGATGGCGACCAGTGGCAGCAGGCCAGGGTTT
>JAKBSX010000104.1 GCA_021844725.1 Actinomycetes bacterium
CAATTTAGCCGTTGGTTCAATAGATGTTCGTGAGGTTGTAGCCCCATATATGCGTCATTTGGCGGCACTTACCGGCGAGCAATTGACACTTTGGGTTTATGAGACCGGGTGGGCAGTTTGCGTTGATCGGATTGACAGTCGTCATCGGGTGCGTAACTACACCAGAATGGGAACGGTCGAAAAGCCGGAGGATTTTGCCAGCGGCAGGTGCCTTTTGGCATTTTCCGGTGATGTGGAGATTGCCAGGGCAGCAGAGCGGGTACTGAATGCAAGGGGCGCGGATGCCGCCGACGTCTTGAGGAAAAGATTGAATACAATACGGGAGCGTGGTTATGAGACCAACCCGGGTGATCTCTGGGAAGAGATAAGAGCGATAGCTGCGCCGTTATTTGGCCATTTAGGCGTAAGCGGGGCGATCTCTGTTTCCGGTCCGGAGAGTCGCTTTGACGAGGGGGCAATTGAAGCGATGCTACCGCATTTGCTGGAAGCGACCAGGGAAGCCTCAATCAAACAGGGATATATTCCTGATGGGCCTAGCCCGTCAATCGAATGGCTGGCATAGCGATGTCAAGATCGGCAAGCGAGGTCATCCTGGAAGGGTATCAAGGCGAATCGGCCGACGTGCGATTGTCGGCGCGTGTCACCGAAGCTGTCGATTGGGCGAATGTGCAAGGGGCATGGTGGGTTGGGTCTGTATGAGCCCTGATAACCATAACGGTATAGTTCTTCAAGGTGTCTATATGACCACTTGGAACGGCACAACCTTTGCTCAGGCATCCGGTCCGGGCGTATTGCCTACGTCTTAGCAGTCCCCGGTTTATTTCTCGGGGCAGGAATAATGGAGGATTGAATGGTAAGCAATGATTTCCGCAGTTTTTTAGCGGCAATAGGATCATCGGGTGATCTCGTCACAATCAATGACCAGGTTGACTGGGACCAGGAATTGTCAGGAATCGGGAGGTTGAGTTGCGAGCGGGATGGTCCTGCTTTTATTTTCAATAACGTAAAGGACTATGCACCGGATTGGCGTGTTGCCACCAATCCGATTGCCACTTGGCGCCGGCTGGCGGTCGGACTCAACCTGCCTGCAGAAATTCCTCTCAGAGATCTCTATCAAACTTATGCCGATCGTGAAGGAACAATGATCCCCCCGGTCATCGTCAGCGATGGTCCGTGTAAAGAAGTGAAAATTTCCGGCGATGAGGTGAATCTATTTGATCTTCCGGTTCCTATGGTGCATGATGGTGACGGTGGCCGCTACCTGGGAACATGGGATCTTGTCGTTTCTAAGGATGCCAATTCGGATTGGGTGAACTGGGGCATGTACCGGTTCATGATTCATAATGAGCGCATACTTACCGGTTATCCGCGGCCTACCAGTCACTTGGGCAAGATGCTGCTTGACGGCTATGTCCCATTGGGTAAAGGGATGCCAATTGCAATTGTGATTGGAGCAGACATACCGAGCCATATTGCCGCAGCCGCCACTTTTCGCATCGCTGGGAATGAGGCGGAACTTGCCGGTGGGCTAGGCGGTTACCCGATTGACCTCGTAAAGTGCGAGACATCAAGCCTCTATGTCCCTACTTCGGCTGAAATTGTCATTGAGGCCGAGATTTATCCGGACCGTATAGCACAAGAAGGGCCTTACGGGGAATACCCAGGCTACCGAAGTGGCGAGATGGGTAATTCAGTTTGCGCCCGCGTTACAGCCATAACCCACCGCCGCGATCCGATCCTCACACTGGATACCACTGGATTCAAGGATTCAAGTGCGACCACAACTTCCATTTCTGGTGCAATTGCGATCAAGCGCCGCTTGGAGAAGCATGGCGTTCCAGTTGTCGATGTTTACATTCCGCCAGAGGGTGGGGTCCATCTTGCTGTCGTTTCGGTTCGCAAGGGGGGATCGGAGATTGCCCAGCAGGTGGTCGAAATTCTTACCGCTCGCCGTGCGCTGATGTCGAAGATCATTATTGTTGATGACGATGTTGATGTGTTCAACATGTCAGCCGTGATCCATGCGTTTGCTACAAAATGTCATCCGGACCGGGGCACCCATATACACCGTTATGAGGGCCGTGCCAATGCACTTACTCCTGCCTACAGCCTGGAGGAGCGAGTTGCTCATTCCGGTGCAACGGTTGCATTTGACTCTACTTGGCCTCCGGAATGGCCAGTGGAAACGACACCGATCCGCGCTACTCTTGATTCGATGTATTCGCCGGAGATTCAAAAGCTTGTCACAGAGCGCTACAAATTACTTGGACTGTAACTAGAAGAGGTGTGCAGAATGGCAGATGAATACGAAACTTTTGTGCGGGACACCACTCGGGTACTGTCAGGTCGTGACTGCGTGTTGACGCTCCGCGATCTAACCGAAGGCCGTTCGAAATACCGTGGCATAAATGTTCGTGCAGTTGTGTCCCGGCCCCCGCGTGCTGGCGAACCCATCCTCTGGATCCGGTCGGTGGTGGGGCTGAAAGATCCAGAGCCCTGCAGCTTACGAATAGTCGAAGAGTTGCCCGAGACCTTTGTTGGAGCACCATACAGTGACTATTTCACTGCATTGGAGCGCGCTCAAAGATGAAAGAAACAATCACCCAAGCGGTCGGCAGACATGCTGGTGAGCAGCCTCATCGTACCGCCCTAACCGACGGCATCACATCACTGAGCTGGAGTGAAGTCAAGAGTTGGATGGACGATGCGGCAGGATGGCTTTCAGATCTTGGACTTCCGCGCGGTGCGTCTGTGCTTGGGTGGTTGCCCAACTGCCTTGAATGGTATCTCATCCGCCTGGCGTGTGAACAGGCTGGGTTATTCTGGGTTCCGGTTCCCGCGAGCCAGGGTAGGCATGAGTTGACGTCCATACTGGAGCGGACGCGTCCGAGTGTATTGGTGACAAAAGACCACTTCAGAGATCATGACTATTCTGTTGAAGCCGATGAGATATGTGGCCAGCTTGGTCTTGCCCCACTTCGCATCACGGTACCAGATGATCGGCTGTTGTGTCTAAAAGGATCGGTGAGCGGAGAATCTGCGCCTTTGCGACTCGAGGAGTATGCACATGCGCTTCCAACATCTGGTTCAGAGGGGATGCCAAAACTGGCGGTATATACTCTGTCCGCAGCATGTGAGCGTGCCCACGCACAGGCCCAGTTACTCGAACTGTCGAGAGAAGACGTCATACTCATCCTCTCTCCCGGTACCGGACCAGCCAGAGTTGGCTGGCTGGCGGCGCCTATAGCCGGTGCTTGCGTAGTTGTTATGCCGAAGTTCGGCATTGATGCTGCTTTGGGGTTGATACACAGTACGCGTGCGACAATGGTTTGTGGTACTCCGGCCCAGCTTGCCCTGCTTGCTGCCAAATTACATGCAGTTGACATCTCCTCAGTACGAATCTGGTACGCAGTCGGTTCGGTGATGCCGCCAACTTTGGCTGAGGATCTCGAAACCCTGACTAAGGGGATTGTGGTCTCGAATTACGGCGGTTCAGATTTTGGCGGTTGGGCGGCCCCGGACCTTGATGCTGCGGCGCAGATACGGCATAACACTGTGGGCCGTCCACGTGGTGGCACTGAGTTCAGGATTATTGACGACCATGGCAATGATGTTTCATTTGGTTATTCAGGTGAGCTCATTGGCCGAGGCCCCTGTTGTGTGAGCGATTACTTGGGCGAAGAGGGTTGGCAAGCTTGGCGCGATGGCTGGTTCCACACTGGAGATCTTGCATCCTTTGACGATGACGGAAATTTAGTAATTGTCGGTAGGCTGAAGGAGGTTATCGACCGTGGTGGCGACAAGGTAAGTCCTGTGGAAATAGAAGCACTGCTCCGAACCCATTCCGACATTGCACAGGTGGCGGTGATCGGCATACCAGATTCAATGCTAGGTGAGCGGATATGCGCCTGTGTAGTTCCCGTGCAGGGGAAACATCCACCGGATCTCGACATCCTGCGCTATTATCTGGATGATCAGGGTCTTGCGCATTACAAGATTCCCGACCGGTTAGTCGTTCTCGAATCGCTGCCGATCGTCGGTGACAAGGTTGACCGCCGTGCGCTTGCGCTAATAGCTGGATCTTTGACGTAATTTGTTTGATCTGTGAACAATGAGCGGGAAGGGGGGTTAGCAGTGTCAGGAAAAGAGCCGGGGAAGGAGAGTACTCTTTATGACCCAGAGTCCCAAGTAGGCGTTTTTCCTACAGCTGGTATCACGGAGTCCAAGGCTCTAGATGTGCTGGAGTCATTCTCCTATGAACAACCCGAAATGGCATTGGGAGAGATCGCCGGAAAGCTTGGAATGGGCAAGTCGACAGTCCACAAAATCCTACAAACCCTACTTGTCCGTGGTTTCGTAGCCCAAAATCCAAATACCAGGCGTTACCGTCTTGGACTTCGAAATTGGCAGCTCGGATCTCAAGTTACAGGATTTTTGGATGTAAGGAATACCGTGTCCCCCTATCTAAGGGAGATAGCGAATCTGACTGGGGAACAATTGATGCTTTGGGTCTACGAGGCAGACTGGGCTGTCTGCGTTGACCGGATTGACAGTCGACACAGGATTCGAAGCTACACCCGAATGGGAATCGTTGAGCGTCCCGAAGACTTTGCCAGTGGAAGATGTCTGTTGGCATATTCAGGCGAAGCTGCAGTAACGGCAGCGATGGAGAGGCTACGAAAAACGCGGGGGAATGCAGCGGCCGAGAATCTTTTGAAACGTTTGAATATTATCCGTTCGCAGGGGTATGAGACAAACCCTGGGGATCTTTGGGAAGAGATACGAGCCATAGCGGCACCTGTGTTCAGCCAATTTGGGCTTGAGGCTTCGATGTCAGTTTCCGGCCCAGAAAGCCGTTTTGACGAAGATTCAATGCGTAACCTGGTGCCTCATTTGTTGAATGAAGTAGCTAAAGCTTCCCAGGAGCTGGGTCATTTTAGCAATGATTCAAAAAATTTGACTAAAGGTAGAAGATAGTGGCAAAAGTATCTAAAACAAAATCGCTTATTGTCACAGGTCCTGCTAAAGCCCATATAGATGAGTTAAAGGTTCCTTTTAATTTTAACGGAGGGGCCATTGGACAGGTTTTGGCTGCCGGGATTTGTGGCAGCGATTTATCTTTATATAATGACGGACCTCTAGGTAGGCGCCTGTGGCCTTTGATCCTGGGTCACGAGAATATCGTGCGTTTGACTCAGATGGATGAGGATTTTTCAGAACGTTGGGATGTGAAAGTTGGTGACCGAGTTGCAGTGGAGGAGTTCATACCTTGCGGACACTGCAACATTTGTTTGTCAGGAAACTATCGTCGTTGCAGGCGTACCGATTATAACTCGGAGTCCTTTCTTCGCTATGGCAGAACCCCGCTTAAGATTGAACCCGGGCTGTGGGGTGGGTTCTCTCAGTACATTTTTGTGCATCCTGATGCAAAGGTACACAAAGTTCCCGACTCTATACCAACTTCGCATGCTCCCCTTTTTGTTCCGATAGCCAATGGAATCCGCTGGGTGACTGATGTGGGGAGGGCTTCACCGGGAGAAAGCGTGGTGGTACTGGGGCCTGGAGCGCACGGTCTTGGATGCGTTCTGGCTGCAAGTGAAATAGGGGCGTCGACGATAATTGCTATAGGGTTATCTAGCGACGCTCAAAGGTTGGAAACCGCCAAAATACTGGGAGCTACTCATACTCTGTTTGCGGATAAAGACGATATTAAGTCGAAGGTAGCGGAGATTACCGGATCTATGGCTGATTTGGTTGTAGAGGTGACCGCGGGAGCTTCGGATGCTTCGAAATTGGCAACCGAGCTTGCAGGTCCCGGAGGACGAGTGGTTCTTGCAGGAGGGGGCGGGCCTGATAGGAAAGGTATTGATCCGGAAGCAATAATCCGCAATGAAGTTCAAGTAAATGGTGTACGTGGTCATGATCTCCGCTCGATCGTCCCTGCCATCAAATTAATGGCTAGTGGAAAGTATGACTTTGACATTATAGGTACGAAAATATTTCCTTTGGAAATGGCTCAGAAGGCCCTAGAGCTGTTTACCAGCAAAGAGTCTTCCCGACCTTTGGCTTTTGTAGTCAGTCCAACTGAGGAGATCTGAAAGGAGCTTTGAGTGGATGTTTCAAATCTAGTGGAGGAATCGAACGATCGCTTTCGTGTGAGTTCCAAATTGTATTCCAGTCCTGAAATTTTTGATCAGGAAATGCGGGACATATTTGGAAGCACATGGGTTTATCTGGCTCATGAGTCCCAGCTACCCGACAGTGGAGACTATATAACCACTACTATCGGTATCCAACCGGTGATAGTAACGAGATTGGAAGACCAATCTATAGCGGTGCTACTAAACAGGTGTGCACACAGAGGGGCTGTAGTTTGCCGCGAGGGACGTGGACATGCCGATACATTTCGTTGTCCCTATCACGCTTGGGTGTATGCTAATGATGGCCGTTTAGTCGCTCCGGCTCAGCGGACCGGATATCCCGAAGAGTTTCAAAGCTGGAATTTAAATCTGGATCGAGTACCTCGTGTCGAGACCTATAGAGGACTCATATTTGCCTGTATCTCAAGCGAAGTAGAACCGTTGAGCCAAAGATTGCGCCATATTAAAAGGTATATTGACGCTTGGGATGATCGGTCGCCGAGTGGACATACTTCAGTATTTGCAGCAGTCCAGGAGTATGTTTTCCCCGGCAACTGGAAATTTCAGATGGAAAATGGGGTGGACGGCTATCACGGCAACTATGTGCACGAGTCCTTTGCGAAGCTACTGGACAGATCGGGCGAGCTGAGCTTGGGTTCTTTGACGCGTTCCAGAAACCAGTTGGGATCTTTGAACTTTTCCAAGGGATTTCCATATGGCGACGGGCTACTTGAAAGATCTGAAGGAATGCTTGGAACCTTTGATTCAAGTCGCTACCCGAAGTATCGGGAACAGCTCAAAGATGCTTTTGGGGAGGAAAGGGCTAAAGATATTGTGATTCAGCGAAATATCTTTATCTTTCCGAACCTTTATCTATTTGAGTCACATATTCGAGTGATTAGGCCGCTAAAGCATGATTCTTCAGTAGTGGAGGTTTATCCGACCATCTTGGGAGGAGCTGACAAGGAAGTTAATAGTGCCCGCTTGCGGGAGCACGAGAGATTCTTTGGTCCTGCAAGCTTTGGAGCCACGGACGATATTGAGATGTTCGTCAGCGCACAGAGCGGGGCCAGGGCAGACTATTTCGAGGCTTGGTTCGATATGTCCCGTGGACTTTATCGTGAAAAGTTGAACGAAGATGGATCGAGGGTGGGGCACTCCACAGACGAAGTTCCTCAACGTGCTGCATATCGCCAATGGCGTGTATGTATGACCAGGGAGCTGGGGGGAAAGGGGATTGACAAGAGAGGTGTTGCATCGTGATTCGATCTGCTGATCCTGAAACTCCGTTACTTACAAAGGACGATGCTGAGGACTTAATTTTTAGGGAAGCCCGAATTTTAGATGAGCGCCGGTTTGAGGATTGGCTGGATCTTTTTTCGCAAGAGTGTCTGTATTGGCTGCCAATTGTAGACGTGGTTGGTGAGCCGTCTTTGATTCACGACAATCGGGATGCTATGGAGGAAAGGGTCTTTCGACTTTTGAATACCACAGTGCATGCCCAGATACCCGCTTCGCGAACTCAGCATGACGTAAGTAATTTGGAAGTCGATAATCAAGGAGGTGGTGGTGTAATAATCCGTTGTAATCAGGTTGTTCACGAAGCGCGTATTGGCGCTCCTGGCCAAAATGGTTTAGGCTCATTGAGGTCAATTCCTGCTCGTTGTGTGTACAAAGTGGTTTGGGAAGATGACTGGAAGATAAAAGAGAAAAAATGTCTTCTCCTCCAGCGTGATTTGCCACTTTATAACCTTACTTTTATATTCTGATGACAA